>DATEFQ010000021.1:0-27173 GCA_035280585.1 Nitrososphaeraceae archaeon | reverse complement strand
ATGAAAAATCGTTTAGCATGATTGAAAAAATAAAAAAGATTGTTCATGTATTAAGAAACGTTGAATTAGTTGTTGAAATCCCGAACAAATGATACTTTATTTAAGAACACTATGAACAGAATATTTGCTGCATCGCTTACGAAGGAACATATTGGTCACAATTTAAGCTTGATTGGATGGCTTGAAGATTTCAGAGACATGGGCAAGATAGGCTTCATAAGTGTCAGAGATATGACAGGAAACTTTCAAGGGGTAATCACTGGCAAGTTATTAGCTACATTCAGGGAGGTACCAAGGCAAAGTATTATCGTGGTAAACGGAGTAGTTCAAGAGACTAGAGCCGAGGATTTTCAGGTTGAAGTCAAAGTGGAAAAAGTAGAACTTGTATCAAGAGCAGTAAACCCACTTCCAATTGATCCTACCGGAAGGGTCGAGTCGTCAATGGACAAAAGACTAGATTCAAGAGCTCTTGATTTGAGAAACAATAGGATTTCTAATATTTTTAGAATTAAATCATATGCACTTTATCTGATACGCAACTTCTTGTACTCCCGGTTGTTTGTGGAGGTTAATACACCAAAGATAATAGGAAATGCGACTGAAGGCGGCGCTGATCTCTTTAGTTTTGAATATTTTTCAAAAAAAGCATATTTGGCTCAGAGTCCACAGTTATACAAGGAACAGCTTACGTTAGGCCTTGAAAGAGTATTTGAAATTTCGTCATACTTTAGGGCTGAACCATCCCATACAGTAAGACACCTTTCAGAGTTTTTAAGTGTTGATTTAGAAGCAGCATTTTTTGATTACAGCGATATCATGGATAATATTGAAGAGCTAATAACCTCAACTATCAATGATCTATTTATTCAACATAGCAAAGAAATGAAATACATTGATAATAAAGAAGAAATTTCTGTTGATAAAATTCCTAGAGTTACGTATCAAAAATGCCTCGATGAATTGAAAGGTTTAGGGGTAAATCTAGAATTCGGGGACGATCTTTCTGATCCTGCTCTAAGGAAACTAGGAGAGATTTATCCAAAATTTTACTTTATAACTGATTGGCCCACCAAGCTAAAACCATTCTACATTCTTGAGCATAAAAATAAATCTGAGCTTTCGAAATCCTTTGACTTACAATACGGATACTTAGAAATTGTTTCTGGTGGAAATAGAGAGCACAATTCTGAGAAATTACAGAATAAATTACTTGAAAAGGGACTCGATCCCGGGAGTTTTTCTGATCATTTGAAAACATTTGAATGGGGGATGCCTCCGCATTCTGGTTGCGGCATAGGATTTGATAGGCTTATGATGATCCTCACCAGTTCTACCAACATTAGGGAAGTTGTTCTTTATCCTAGGGATACTGAAAGGCTTAAGCCTTAGATATCTTAATTTCTACTTCTTTCAGGGTCTCATTTTCTAAAATAAATGCTTTAAATTTCGAGCTAGAAACTTCGTATATGAGCCAAATTAATTCATTAATTTGCATAAAAATTACATCAGTTGACGAAGGTCTAGCACCATCTAAATGAGAATGATAAACTCCAATAACTTCTAGTTCATTATTAGAAGCCCATTGATAGACTTTTATTATTTGATCAGGATCCATTATAAATGAGTATTCTGAGTTCGCAATGTTTTCCATATTTTTTAAAACACTGACACGGTACTCCAAGTCAACTATGTTACCTAAAAGTAGGAAGCACGATTCATAGGGAAGGTACTCCTTAGTGGAACTTATTAAGGAGTTAATTTGTTTCTCAGTAACTAGTAGTCTTACTTCCGACATAAATTGATTTTTTTTCAACTTATATTATGGGCCAAGTATGTAAGTAGGAGCGAAATTTATTTGGTAACATATTTATCGCAGGCTCGGTTGAGTCACACACTAGCCTACTGTTATTTTTCCCTTCATGTATGGATGCAAGGTACAAAAATAGTCATAATGTGAATCTTTAAGCTTCATGGCATCAAGAACGAATGTGGAATTTGGTTTAATCGTTTTTGAATCAAACGTCTTACCATCATCTATTGCACTTGTAATCGTGTGAGGCACATTATCCTTATTTGTCCACTCAATTCCTCCATCCTTTGAAACTTTGATATCACTCGGATTGAAACTTGGATTTCCCTGTGCAGAGGCACCAGGAAGTATCGTCGCTTTTACCGGATTTGTAATGTTTCTAATCGGTGCGGTTTCATTTTGTTTTGCTTGAGCCTCCGTATTTTCTTGTGGAGACTTTGGAGTGACTAATCCAAATGCATAAAATGTAGTCCCACCGACCACTGCTGATATTACGAATATTACTGTTAATGCCTTAAGGTAAGGTGTCCTTTTGTACGATGCAACGGTAAGTACAGTAGCAGGTATTGAAATTATCAACATTAGTCCAATATAAGCAAAAATACTGGGGATTGTTGTTCCAATAGTAATAGCAGCTGCGAAGCCAAACGTAACAAGGAAACCTAATGTAATGAATGTTGCTGATTTAGCTCTCGCTGAAGTTGGGAATCCATCTTTGAATAGGCCGGCTGCCAGAAATATTAAACCAATAAACATTGTAAGCAGGCTGACCGCATGCATTCCCTCTACGAAGGTATGTGCAATACCGGAGAGTGAAATACCAACTCCTACAATGCCAATAGATGTAAGTCCTATTCCCGGAGTCAAAAGGTCCCAATCAGACATTCTTTAGTAGGTGAACTCAAGCTCACATAATTAATCTTTTCCTGTAAGGCAGTCTTTATATGTCAGATTATTTTAGAAGTATGATTATTTCACAGTCAAACCTTCAATAACATATGCGTCATTAGGAATTAACATTTAAAATTATTCGAATTTTTATTTGTTCTCACAATTTCTACAAAAGAGGCTCGTATAGCCTCAAATCAAGTCAACAAAAAAAGTCATGCGAGAACTTTGTTAATAATTTGTCAAAGCACTTATATTCAAGCAAGATAAGCTTACCATCGTAATTATAAATATGAGGTTTTGAAAATGCCTAATACTGGTATAGTAAAATATCATGTTAAACTTAAATTCGAAGTTGATGGGATAGTAGAAAAGGCCGACATAATCGGAGCGATATTCGGCCAAACAGAGGGCTTGCTAGGTCCTGAAATGAACCTAAATGAGCTACAAAAAGTATCTAAGGTCGGCAGAATTGAAGTAAATGTTGATACCAAGTCTAACACAACCAAGGGTGATGCCCTACTCCCTATGAGCACTGATATATCTACAGCTGCATTGATTTCTGCTGCTATTGAAAGTATAGATAAAGTTGGGCCATTTCAGGGTAAGTTTCTATTAGTCGGTATAGATGACATAAGAGCTATCAAGAAAAAGGTTATTGTGGATAGAGCCAAAAAAATAATTCAAGAATGGGCAACAAAGACAATAAGTGAAGGGGAGGAAATGCTACGGGATGTATATGACGCAAGCAAACCAGGCAAATTAACTACATTTGGAAAGGCTCAGTTAGCATGTGGAACTGGAGTATTCGATTCACCGTACATAATCCTAGTTGAAGGCAGGGCCGACGTGATTAATCTCTTGCGAGCAGGTTTTGATAACTCTATTGCTATAGAAGGCGCAAAAATTGATGAAACTATTGTGAATCTGACATCAGGGAAAAAAGTCATAGCGTTTTTGGACGGGGATAGGGCTGCTGACTTGATACTAAAAGAATTGCAAGGACTTGTTAAGATCGATAAAGTTTTGAGGGCGCCAGTTGGTAAAGAAGTAGAGGAGTGTACTCCCTTGGAAATATCCGAGATACTAAAAGAAACGGTTCAACCTACAGTGCAGCAGTACGAAGTTCCAACTCAACATCAAAAAAGCATAAAGAAATCAAAAAACAATGATAGTGACAATTTGGCGTATCAGGATTCAACTTTCAATAACGGGAAGAAGACTGAAGACGATCCACAAGTAACCATAGCAATCAAAGAAGTTTATCCTCAAATCAATGAAACTTTAGAGGCATTGCTATTGGATAATTCTATGCACGTATTATTAAAAATACCTGTTTCAGAAATAATCAAAAGATTGGATTCATTAGAAGGAGCCAGATTTCTTGTCATGGATGGGATTATTACTCAACGACTTATTGACGCGGCGTACAAGGCTGGAATTGAGTATGTAGTTGGGCATCGAATGGCCGAATTAAAAAAATCACCGGAAATTACAGTAAGAACTTTTGATGAGATAGGTGTTAGCAATTAGGGAACGATGCAAGAAATAAAGTATGAGTATGTCTTAACCCTTGCAAAGCTTTTACTTAAAGGCGCAAAAGATAACTTTGTTAAATTTACTAGTACCGATATTGGAATAGAGATAAACAAATCACAGCAGGCGGCTTCGAAAATAATTTTGGATTTGCAAGAACTGAAATATGTTGAGCGAGTTAAGAAGGGACACAGTTATTTGATCAGAGTAACAGAGGAAGGTCTAGAATCGGTTAGGAAAATGTCAGATTTCTTTAACATGGCTTTATACTCACTACCTGAAAATATTAATTTTAATGGGGTTTTAGTCTCTGGTATGGGAGAAGGAAAGTACTACATGAGTCTTGAGGGTTATCGTAAGCAGTTTCTAAGAAGAATTGGTTATATTCCTTTCCCGGGCACATTGAATATTAAATTAATTGATTCATTGTCACTAGAGAATAGAGCGAAAATTGAAAGTTTTCGTTACCAATTGATAGATGGATTTCATGATTCCGAACGAACATACGGTTGGGTCAAGTGTTACCCTGTAATAATAAATGGGAATAATAATATTCGATCAGACTTATTGATTCTTGAACGAACGCATCATGATAAGAACATGTTGGAGATTATATCTCCCGTTAATATCAAAAAAGTTCTGCGTCTAAAGAACGGTAACAATGTTAAGGTTACAATGCGGAATTAGAAATAAGGAGTCATATGTCATAAATTGAATTACCCAACTCTTCTTTAATTTGAGTACTTTTAGAACCGGGTAATGGAGTATTTAAACGGATAACTCTAGTATCGATCCCTCTTTTCAAACAATTCATGGCAATCTCTTTTTCAGTGTGTTTTTGATCATACCCTAAGGCAATAACATCTGGCTTGACAAATTCTACAGTGTCATACAAAGTACCTTCTCTCCCAATGATTGCATAATCCACATACCTTATGGACGAAACCAGTTCTCTTCTAAGTAACTCGTCATGGTATATTTTTCTATTTTTATTTATTTTATGTACTGTTGAGCTCCTTGCTACCACAACGATCAAAATGTCCCCATGACTCTTCGCATCCTTTAAAGTATGAATATGACCTGGATGAACAATGTCGAACACGCCACCAATCAATACAATTTTTAGGAGTCCTCTACCCAGGAAGGTTAATCTAAGTGGATTAGATTTTTCTACAAAGCCGCTTTCTGTCATTTCCTTAATTTTTAAATTAAATGTAGCTTGTGAGACTGCAGTTCTGCTCTTTAAATACTCTAAGGGCATAATATCGGAATCCAGTGAGGAAATATAGATCGATGTTAGAATGGCTTTATCTAAAGGCTCTATCATAAATTCGACATTATTTAAAGACCCTTGTCTATTTAGTTCTATTCTTCAAACATATTGTTCTTTAAACAAGAAACCTAAGAGGACAATAGGGAATCTCTGAATAACTGTATCATTAAGTCACAAAATACAGAAGGATATTGTTTAGGTAAAATATAGAAGAGTAAATTTAGACTAGACGGCTATAGCCCCTGCTCGTTTGTTTTTTAATAAGACTAATACCTAAATATTGCAAATTAGAAAAAATAGTAGATGACAATTTCGAATGTAGGCTCATATCCCTTATCCAAGGGTGTTAAAATTTCAAAAGTTGATAAAAATGAAATCTCAAGCGGGACTGCACTCGTAAAACGTGGCTTTGCGCATATGCAGAAGCATGGTGTAATAATGGATGTAACTAATGTAGAACAGGCCCAGACAGCTGAAGAGGCAGGAGCAGTTGCAGTCATGGTTTTGGACAAGCTTCCATTTGATGTAAGAAACGCAGGTGGAGTTGCTAGGACTGCTAGTGTTAAAGTAATTCAAGCAGTCTTGGATTCTGTAAGCATTCCAGTAATGGCAAAATGCAGAATAGGACACTTTTCTGAAGCCAGCGTCCTTGAAGAAATAGGAGTTGATATGGTCGATGAGAGCGAGGTACTTACTCCCGCTGATGAAAGTAGGCATATTTGGAAGTGGGATTATACAGTGCCATTTGTTAATGGAGCCAAGAATTTGGGGGAAGCATTGCGCAGGATAGAAGAAGGGGCTTCAATGATTAGAACGAAAGGTGAACCAGGTACCGGAGATGTGTCGCATGCAGTAACTCACATAAGAATGGTAAATAACGAAATTAAAAGGATAAAGGGCTTCTACGATAATGATGATGATCAAGAATTGATTAGGATTTCAAGGGAATTACAATCCTCCTTTCAGTTAGTTAGAGAAACAGGTAAACTAGGGAAATTGCCTGTTGTAAATTTTGCTGCTGGAGGGGTATCTACACCAGCAGATGCTGCGCTTTTAATGAATCTTGGATGTGACGGAATTTTTGTAGGGTCAGGAATATTCAAAGCAGAAGATCCACTTGAGAGAGCGAAAGCTGTTGTTATAGCAACAACTTATTTTGATGATCCAACAACAGTTCTAGAGGCACAGAAAATGATTGATGAAAAAAAATCAATGCTTGGTCTTGATGCAAAGAACCTAAATCTAAAGATGCAAGAAAGAGGACCAACAATATGAATGAGTTAATAATTGGAGTGTTAGGTCTCCAAGGAGATATAGAAGAGAACACTAAGGCAACAGTAGATACAATTAATGAAATGAAAATTAACGGTAAAGTATTTCCTGTTCGTTACCCTGAAGAGATTTTGAAAGTTGATGGATTGATTATACCTGGCGGTGAAAGTACTGTTATGGGATTATTAATCGCTGTGAATAAAGGATTGTTAGATGCGATTACAAGGATGTTACAAGAAGGTCTTCCTGTAATGGGTACGTGTGCCGGTATGATTGTTCTGGCCAAAAAAGCATATGATAAGGTTATCGGAAACAAGAATCAATTATTACTAGGGGCCTTAGATATCGAAGTTGAACGGAATTCATTTGGGAGACAGTATGAATCATTTGAATCAAAGTTGGATATATCGGGAGTAGGGAATAATTATAAAGGAGTCTTTTTACGGGCACCTGCTGTAATTTCAATAGGACCACAGGTGCAAATTTTAAGCAAGTTTGATGGAAAGATAATCGCAGTAAAACAAAATAACATAATTGGAACTTCCTTCCATCCAGAATTATCGAATGATTATAGACTGCACAGATTTTTTATTGATTTGATAGCAAATTGGAAAAAAACCACTAATTGACTATATAAATCTCAGTCAAAGCTTGTTAACTGCGTATTAGATTAAGAGCTGAACCTGCCTTGAACCAATCTATCTGCGATGAGTTGTAAGAATGCCTTAAGAAAATATCTTCTTCAGTAGTATCACTATGATGTATAATGCACTTAAGGTATTTACCTTCCTGGAGATTTTTAATGTCTAATATACTTAATTTATCATCTTCCAATATCTTGTCATAGTCCTTCGAGTTTACGAAAGTAAGGGCAAGTATTCCTTGTTTTTTCAGATTAGTTTCGTGTATCCTTGCAAAGCTTCTGGCAATTACTACACAACAGCCTAGATACCGAGGGGTCATTGCGGCGTGTTCCCGACTACTTCCTTCACCATAGTTGCCATCGCCAATTATTGCCCATTTTATTTTTCTAGATTTGTATTCACGTGCTATATGAGCCAATAACTGCATCTCATGATTAAGGAAATTCTCACCTTTACCCACTTGGTTTTCATGAAAAGCATTAACAGCACCAAGGAGAAGATTATCACTTATTTTGTCCAGATGTCCCCTATACATTAACCAAGGACCTGCAGGCGAAATATGATCAGTAGTACACTTACCTTTGACCTTTACTAGAATTGGTACCTTTTCAAAATCGTTCCCATCCCATTTGGTGAAAGGTTCTAATTTTTGAAGCCTGGAACTGTTCGGATCTATAGTAACTTCAAGATTTTGATATTCATTAGAAGGGGGAAGATAAACATCCTGATTGAATGCAAAGCCATTCGATGGAATCTCTGGCGCGACCTTGGGCGGATTTAGTTTGAATTTTGTACCATCAGTCGCGAGCAATTCGTCTGTTAAAGGATTAAACGAAAGCCTACCTCCTAAAGCCAATGCTATTACCAATTCCGGGCTGCCAATAAAGTTCATAGTTTCCCTTCTTCCATCATTGCGACCCGGAAAATTTCTATTATAGGATGTTACTATTGTATTAGGTTCGCCTTTCTTGAGCTCAGGTCTGTTCCATTGCCCAATACATGGACCACAAGCATTTGCTAGTACATTTGCTCCGATATCTTTTAATGCTTTCATCTGGCCATCCCTTTCTATCGTACCTCGTATCATTTCAGATCCCGGGGTAACCTGGAGGGGAATCTTTACTTTCAAACCTTTTGACTTTGCTTGTTCAGCAATATCTGAAGCCCTTGACATGTCTTCGTATGATGAGTTTGTACAGCTTCCAATAAGTGCAACAGAAATAGTATCAAGGTAGTTATTTTTTTTTATCTCACTTGCCAGTTTAGATATGGGTCTTGCTAAGTCAGGCGTGTGCGGTCCAACTATATACGGCTCAAGACTTGAAAGGTCTATTTCTATCAGTTGATCAAAATAAAGATCGGCTTTTTCTCTTTCTTTATTAATATCTTCTTGTATTTCATCATCTAGAGTAAATAAATTTCTGTATTTGTTGGCTAGGTCTGCAATTCCTTCACGCTTTGTTGCCTTAAGATACGTCTCCATCTTTTCATCATAAGAAAAGATTGAGCATGTCGCACCTATTTCTGCACCCATGTTTGTTATAGTCGCCTTTCCCGTACAGCTAATAGTTCCTGAACCAGGACCAAAGTATTCAATTATTGCATTTGTACCTCCGTACACTGTAAGTTCAGAAGCTACATAGAGTATGATATCCTTGGGTGATGTCCATCCATTAAGTTTTCCAGTCAAAAATACTCCAATACGCTTTGGAAATAAAAGTTCCCAAGACATCCCTGCCATTACTTCCGCAGCATCAAGACCTCCCACGCCGATTGCAATCATTCCGAGGCCACCCGCATTGGGTGTATGCGAATCGGTTCCTATCATCAAACCCCCTGGAAATGCATAATTTTCAAGGATCACTTGATGAATTATGCCAGAACCTGGTTTCCAGAATCCAATGCCATATTTTCTTGATGCCGATTCAAGAAACTTGTATACCTCATTATTTTCATAGAGCGCCAGTTTTGTATCGGACACGCTACCAGTCCTTGCCTGAATTAAATGGTCACAATGCACTGTAGTAGGAACTACTACACTCTTCAGATGTGACTGCATGAATTGCAAAAGCGTCATTTGACCTGTTACATCTTGCAATGCAACTCTGTCTGGATCTAGTAATATGTAATCCAATCCGGATTGAAATTCATTACTTATTTTTGCGTCATGAATATGACCCACAAGAATTTTTTCTGAGGCGGTAAGAGGTCTATCTAAGATCTTTCTATACGTCCTAACATTAGTCTGCAATTTTTCATAGGTTGAAGAAATAATATCTAAATATGAATTACCCTCCATGGATAGAATTTAGTTTATTTCATATATAATTATTCATTATTTCTATTTTTCATTTTTTATTCTTGTTGGACAGCTATGATAAGGGATACTTTAGTTGAAACGCAACTTAAGCTGATTGAAAAGGTATGAATCTAACTATCTTTCTTGTTAGTTCTAGGAAAATCCCTTGAACTTTATGGTGATTGCGTTCTTTTCATGAATACCAAATAGAATAGCTTGGTTAATCTAAAATCTGAGATAGAATTGACTTTGAATTGGCTTACGTATGGATTGAAATATTGATTTAGTAGATTAGAAAAATTCTTCCTGCCGAGATAAGACTAATAATCCTTTTATGTGTATGCGGGAGGTGGGATTTGAACCCACGAACCCCTGAAGGACAGGATCCCCAATTTATAAGATCTTAAGTCCTGCGTTTCCAAATCTTGTTTTCGTTGTTATTTGGCCAGGCTCTACAACCCCCGCACGAACCAATGAAATTTGGTAAATGAATCGTAATTAAACGTTATAGATTGCGTTCTTGCCAAAGTTTTATTTTAAAGGCATCACCGATAGCATGATTCGATTAAGAATGATTTAAGATTCCGTTTGGATAAACCTACAGATTATAATGTCTATGTGAAGCACAAAAAAACAGTTGAATTTTGCAAATATGTTACAAGAACTGTAGACTCGAATTTACTGTGTATATGAAATCCTTCCTTTCTGATTCTAACCATAAATAGATTAATGAGCCATTAACCACGATGAGTGCATCCTTATCAGATTGACCATTCGATTTGCTTCTTAGCTCTTACAAAACCAGAAGCACGATCACACAAAAAATGATCGATACGTATTTTGTTTCCAGATCCGTCTCAGGATCCGATGTTTCTTCTATGTGGTGATATTGCCATTAGTTTGTGATTTTGGACGTTGTAATTCAGCTTTTTTAAGTATGTGCAAAATGCAAGTGAATTTTAGTTAAAGGTTCGTTACGGCAGTAACGAGAAACAGAATTAAAACATTTAAGCATTCGTCCTTGATTTTACGCAGACATAGCATTCTGTAGTTTGAAGATACAGTTACACACAATTAGAGTCCTGCATTAAGGTAACGACCACTATAATAATATATAAAATTACCTGCCTTTATTCGCCCTGGAACGCTAGGAATTTTAAGAATGAGTTTCTTTAGACTCTGAAACTATCTGGCTTTTGCTAGAAAGATCTTCCATTTTCTTGTTTATATTTAACGCTATTTCCAATAAGTCAGGTTCAATTCTGTTTTGTTTTATGAACGAAGCTAATGCCTGAGTGTCTTTAGGGAGACACATACCGTCAAACGGTCTGCCAAATTCTGTACCATACTTTCCAATTCTTTTATCTAAAGAAACTCCCAAACTTACAACCTTGTGATCTATTCCAAGATGTTGGCATATCAATCCTATTTCGTTAAAAAATGAGATCTTCAATGACAAAAAGCAATTCGACGCGTATTTTATTAACTCTGCAGCCTCAAAAGATGTAATGATTACATTTTTAGTCAATGGTCGATATAGGTCTTCTAAGACCTTGGATAATTGAGCATGATCTTCGCCTATAATCACCCTATCAGGTTTGAAGAAATCATCGTATGATGTAGTTTCTCTTAGGAACTCCGGATTGTAAACAACATCATAATCAATCCCTCTCTTTGTGGTACAGTTTTTTTCAAGATAATCTACAATCACGTTACGCATTGTTCCGGGCAAAATCGTGCTCCGGAAGACTAACAGGTGTTGTTTTTCCGCTGTATTGAGGTACTCTGTAATTTGATGTAATACGGAAAATATTTGAGAAAGATCCTGTTGAGAATTATGTGTGGGGGTGTTCACACAAACAAATGTTACGTCACTCTGCGATAGTGCTTCATTTAAATTGTTTGCAACCTTATATCCCTCATTCCTTAAAGCATCAAGCCTTTGTTTTGAAATATCGTAGAAAATAACATCGTGGCCGAGCTTATGAAATCCTTGTCCAGTCGCGCTGCCCACAACACCAGAACCAACGATACTTATCCTGCTCAATTCAAAATCCCTAACTTGAAATTATGATTAATAGTATTTATATAATTATGTAGGCCCAAATCATGTTCAATTCTTGCTTATGTTTTTTGTTTTCTTAAGTATATACATTATAAAACCCTACTTTTGTTCTATGTCTTGTTTTCAAAATGCCTTGGTAGCTCAGCCTGGTAGAGCGTTGCCTTGGTAAGGCAAAGGTCCCGGGTCCAAATCCCGGCCAAGGCTTCCTGTTGTATGGTTATTGTAGTCATCAGCCGATTATAATTTTTCATCTGACTCAGCTTAAAAATCAGATGGCTAGTAATAAGTTAGGCGAAGAACTGCCTAACAATGTAATCTTCACTTGATTTAAGTTATTAAGCTACGAATTATCTTGTTTATGTGAATGCAAACTTCTTAGTTTCTCATGTAATTGATCAATTGATAATGTAAGTCCAATATCCTTAGCATATGGCTGTCCTTTTGCGAAAGCTTTTGCAATATTACTGACGAATTCCATACTGATTTTTGGAGGTAACGGAGCTTCAAAAGGATCTACATGAGCATCAACTATAACAGGTACTGCATCCTCCGTCATAGCTTCATGTATAACCGGCTTTACCTCTTCAATTTTTTTTATCGAAAATCCTTTACCACCACATGCTTCAGCGATTTTGACAAAATCAATAGGTGAAAATTCTATCCCGTATTCTGGGTTACCCAGAAAAGCCATTTGTTCCCATCTTATCATTCCTAAAATAAGGTTATTCAGTATTATGACCTTTATGGGAAGACGATATTGAACAGCAGTTGCAAATTCACTCATGAGCATTGCAAATCCTCCATCTCCAACAAATGCAATGCTCTGATTGTCTGGATATGCAATTTTGGCGGCAATGGCGTAAGGTACTGCGCAACCCATAGTTGCTAGCGATCCTGATCCAGAGAACCTCATACCATGCTTTATTTTTAAGAATCTCGCGGCCCAACAAGTATTAATTCCGCTATCTGCTGATATTATTGCGCCTTCTTCCAACACTTCTGATACTGCGGCAGCAATAACTTGGGGCTTTATGGGTTCGTCATCACGACTGCTCTGTTCTTTTAATAAATCATTCCATTTTTTCATAGCATATTGTTTAGATTTTAGAAAATCAAAACTTTGATCGTTCTTTCTTACAAGAGTTCTTCTATCATGCAGTAAGGGAATTAAGTCTGCTAACACGAGTTTGGAATCTCCTATTAGACCAATTTTAACAGGATATCTTAATCCGATTTTTTCTGGTTTTATATCAATCTGAATTCCTATTGCTCTTCCCGGCTTTGGTAAATATTCTATGTATGGAAATGATGTTCCTACCATGAATAATATATCACATTCATTCATTGCATCACTCGAAGGTTCAGTTCCCAAAAAACCAATTCCGCCCAAGCTATACGGGTTATCGTCAGGGATAACAGCTTTCCCCAACATTGCTTTTATTATGGGTGCATTCAATTTCTCTGCTACGCGTATGATTTCTTCAGATGCATCCAAAGCACCTTGACCTACCAAGATTACAATTTTGTTTCCCTTGTCAAGAATTTCAGCTGTTTTTTCAATCAATTTTTTATCTGCAGAAGTTGGAGGTACAATGATATCAGACGTATGTCCAGGAACTTTGTGTCTTGAATAATGCCCCTCTAGTTTTTGTTCTTGTACGTCAGCAGGTATATTGAGATGGCTAACTCCTTTACGAACGTATGCCGTTCTACATGCGATGTCTACTGCCATTTCCGCCTGTTGAGGTGATCCTATTATACTATTGTAAACTGAAACATCAGAGAAAAGTTGTAATAAATTCACATCCTGCTGAAAGCTTGAATTCATTAAGTCAGTAGATGTTCCTCCCGTAATCACAATTACGGGTGTATTGTCTGCCTTAGCGTCATACAGTCCATTCAATAGATGAATTGCGCCCGGACCTGCTGTTGCTGTGCATACTCCAAGCTTTCCTGTATATTTTGCATAGCCGCAAGCCATCAATGCGGCCGACTCCTCATGTCTTACAAGCACGAATCTGATCTTGTCTTTTCTCACCCTCAAAGCCTCTATAAACCCGTTGATACTATCTCCGGGGATTCCAAAAACAACATCAACATTCCAATCAATGAGCGCTTCAGCTAATATGTCTCCAGTTTTTAGATCGTCGTATTCACTCATATGATATTATTGGTCCGTATTTCTAATAAATCTAAACGAATTCAATCTATTGCGACTTGGCAATTCTTCTTACAATCTTTGAGAATATCAAATATACGCTGGTATGATTTTCTCAACAAAATTACATACTCAAGATCCGTAGTTCGACTAATCATACGATCATGAATTCAAATGCGATTTAAAATAACATATGTTTTTATCGAACACCCTAGTTACAATAAATATCCAATGATGGTGGTCATGGGTTCTGTTTGGGGTATCTAAATGGCTTTAAAAATGAGATATCTAGAGCTCAATAGGAAGGTTAGAGATGTACGAATGTTGGCGATTCAAGGAATTGCAGAAGCAGGATCGGGACATCCGGGGGCGTCTTTCTCAGCAGCGGAGATAATGGGAGTTTTATATTTTCACAAAATGAAACATAGGCCAAGTGATCCTTTATGGGAGGAGAGAGATTATTTCATTAATTCGAAAGCACATTCGGCACCAGGATACTACGCAGTATTAGCTACGGCAGGATACATAGATGCAAAGGAAGTTAAGACACTAAGAAAACTTGGTTCCCGACTCCAAGGACATCCAGTTAGATATTCAGAACGCCAAAAAGATCACAGCTTTCCAGGCATAGAATATTCAGGCGGATCTGAAGGGATTGGTTTATCTGTATCAATAGGGATAGCGCTCGCAAAGAAAAGAGATGGCAAAAAAAACAGAGTTTATACTATGATTGGCGATGGTGAATCCAACGAGGGACAAATATGGGAGGCTGCCATGGCGGCTTCTAAATTCAAGTTGGACAACCTAGTGGCTATTTTGGACAGGAACAGGATTCAGCAAGATGGATTTACCGAAGAAATTATGCCCTTAGACCCTGTTAGAGACAAGTGGACCGCATTTAATTGGAATGTAGTGGAGGTAAATGGGCACAAGATAGAAGAGATAATAGACGCTTTAAGCAGAATTGAAAAAGTTGAGGACAAGCCATCAATAATTATTGCGAATACTACTAAGGGAAAGGGGATTAAGCATATGGCTAATAGTCCACAATGGCATGGAAAAGCTCCTCCAAAAAAACACGTTCCAATTTTACTGGAAGAACTTCAAAGTGAAATTTTAATAGCGCCATCCATCATTGCGGGAGAGCCTGAAAACTATGAAGAAAAAGTAAGAAGGGCTGAACGTGCTGGAGCGGATCTAATTCACTTGGATATAATGGATGGTAAATTTGTACCGAGTACTTCATTCTTTGCAGATACTATCAAACACTTAAGAAAAATCTCAAGTATTCCTTTTGATGTTCATTTAATGATTGAAAAACCAATCAATCATGTAAAGGAATATGTAGATGCAGGTTGCGATATTATTACAGTTCATGTCGAAGCATGCAGTGAGTCTGAATTTGAGGAAATAAACAAAATGCTACTAATGGCTGGAATCAGTCCTGGAATTGCTATAAATCCAGGAACTCAATTTCCGTCTTGGATTATTAGGCATCTTGATAACATTGATGTTATGATAGTAATGTCAGTGAACCCTGGTTTTGCAGGCCAAAAATTTATTCCAGATGCATTGGATAAGATGGCAGAAATAGTAAAGACTCTGAAGAGCAACAACTATAAAGGATTCATCGAGGCTGATGGAGGTATTGATGCAACGACACTTCAACAAGTTTTTGACGCAGGCGCTAGAATAATGGTTGCCGGTAACGCAGTATACGGCTCACCAGATATCAATTCGAATATAATCCAATTAAGGCATAAGGCCAATGTCGCAATTGAAACAAAATTATTAGAACTGGCAACTATAAATGACATGAGATCTGATTGGATAAAATCACGTAAAAATATGCTTATACCTCTAGCAAAGGAGCTTGGAATTGAGGAGGATCTTCATGCAATTAAGTGATAAGAATATTATAGCTGACATGCGGACTGCCTATGGGAAAGCATTAGTCGAACTAGGTTCAAAGGATCCTAACATTGTTTGTGTGGGAGCTGATACCACTGATTCACTTAAAACAAAGATATTTGGCGATAAATTCCCTTCTAGATTATACAATGTTGGAATTGCAGAAGCAAATCTTGTCTCGATAGCGGCTGGATTGGCTATTGCAGGCAAAGTAGTTTTTGCAAGTACTTACGCTGCATTTTTACCCGGTAGGTGTCTCGATCAGATTAGGAATTCAATCTGTTATCCATTTCTAAATGTTAAACTAGTAGTGTCGCACGCTGGACTTACAGTTGGCCCAGATGGTGCATCTCATCAACAAATCGAAGACATATCTACAATGAGAACGATTCCAAACATGAGGGTACTTGTTCCTTCCGATTCCGTATCGGTAAAAAATTTGATTCCCCTTCTAAGCTCTACACCCGGACCGTTTTTTATGCGTCTGACGCGCCCATCAAATTCCAACATATATGAAGATAGCTTTGATCAGTTTGACCTTGGAAAAGGTAACGTTATTAAAGATGGCTCTGATGTTACTCTAATTGCATGCGGACTTATGGTTCTAAAGGCTATAGAAGCAGGACAAACACTCGAAAAAGAATATGGCGTGTCTTGCAGAATCATTGATATGTACTCGATAAAACCAATTGACGTTGAGCTTGTATATCGCGCGGCAATTGACACCGGCGCAATAGTTACTATTGAAGAACATAATATTATAGGGGGATTGGGAAGTGCTGTCTGTGAAGTTACGGCAGAAAATCACCCTGTTCCTGTACAAAGAATGGGCGTAGCAGATGTTTTTGGTGAATCAGCGAGAGAAACTGAGATAGAATCACTATTGAGCAAATACCATTTGAGCTCTGATCATATTGTAGAATCTGTTCTTAAAATCAGGAAAAGATTAAAGAAATGAAAATTTTCCTTGATACTGCAAATATTGATTCTATCAAGAAATTTGTTGATATGGGAATAGTTGATGGAATTACAACAAATCCTAGCCTGATCTCTAGGGAGAAAGGTCATCCCGAGGATATTATGAAAGAGATTGTAAAAATTGTAAAGGGTCCAGTCAATTTGGAAGTTGTGGGAACAAAAACTGAGGAAATGATTGAAGAGGGAATGAGGTTAAAAAAATTTGGCGAAAATGTTGTAGTAAAAGTTCCAATGACAATGGATGGGCTAAAGGCAGTAAGAAAACTCGCTGAGGATAAAATTAGGACTAACGTAACTTTGATCTTCTCGTCAAATCAAGGGTTGTTGGCTGCAAAAGCAGGTGCATCTTATGTTAGTCCATTTATAGGAAGACTTGATGACGCCGGCCAGGAGGGCATGATTGTTATTAATGAACTTGTCCAGGTGTTTAGCAATTACGGTTATCAATCTGAAGTTTTGGTTGCCAGTGTACGACATCCAATTCACGTTATACAAGCAGGTAAGTTAGGTGCACACATAGTAACACTCCCGCCTGATATCTTATCAAAAATGATAACCCATCCTCTTACTGATAAAGGATTATCTCTGTTCCTCTCAGACTGGGAAAAAGTTAAGAAAGAACACAATTACTCAATCTAATCTAATCAAAATAAAATTGTAATCATAACACCGCTGAAAGGATAGGCACAACTAAACCTGTAAGAGGGAAAGAACTTTTGTTGGGATTTCATGAAGTTGGCTAACTACTAGAATCCGTTCGTACTCTAAGTATTTTAAATTCAAACCAATATTAACAGCTGTATTTACAGTTTTTCCCACCCCTACAGCAACCATATGGATCCCACTCATCTTGTAAGTTTTGATCGCTGAGCGAACCGCATTATAGTCAGAAGGCTCGCCATCTGTAAGAGTTATCATTATATCAGGTTTATATGATTTCATTAATGGTAACAATAAGCCATAAATCTCTGCGAGAGGCGTTCCACCGCTGGCCTTAATTTGAACCAGATTTCGTGCAGTTATGGAAGTCCATTTAACATCTGGATGCTTAATTACCCAACATGAAACCTTTTTGTTTCTAGTGCTAAATGCATAGGCAGAGAATTTTACATCTAAAAATTTTAAAGCTTCACAGAGAGCGACCGTTGCCTTTTTGTATTCTAATTCGTAATCGTCTATGCTGCTGGAATGGTCTAATAATAATGCAATTTTGGTTTTTATAGTATTTTTAAAATCGATAAAAAATGGTTTTGGCTGTGATTCTATCACGGATTCTATATCAATCTCATCACCCATCATATCATGGATTTCTTTCCATCCTCTTTTCCAAGATCTAATTACAGACTTTAGTTTTGTAATTAAATCGTTATCATAAATAATACTTTCATCCAAATTGACACTATCTGGCACTTCCAAACCAAACTGTTCCATTGATGAAAAACCTTTATTGTCTGTTTTCTTACTCTCATTTAGAAGACTTTGGTATTCACTAAATATTTGAACACCAACTAAAATATCATTAGTCAATTTTTCATTTTCTTTGTTTCGCACTTTTAACACCCTTTCTATTTCTTTTATCAAGTTTTTTTCGGTCATAGATAACCCAAGTTTACTCCTAGGAGTAACTATTGGGATTGTGAAAAGCGAGTCGATTTGAAGAATTCTGATGATTTTAGGAATTTCATGTTCTATTCTTTCAGTTGTGTACTTTTTCTCTAGTGCTTCATAAATTAACTCTCTGGCAAAGTCAACTGCATTTTGAACCCGATCTGATTCTGAGCCAAACAGTTCTCCTTTTACATACCCTGTAGTAAGGTATTGAGAGAATGCTTCCACAACCTTATGTTTCCCGTATAGTGAATTTAGTATGGGCCGTGATAACCATGAAATTCCTTCATTAAATATAACTTCATTTTCCATACCTTTCCATTCATTTAATCCTAAAATTTCTACCCTCTTCAATTCTATTGAATTCAAAATAAATCCAAATGCATGATCGTTACTTAGAGCTTTTGTTGAATGTGCTAATCGCATTGATTCGTACCATAACGAAACACGCCACTGACGATATTTTTGAAATTCTGTTCCACTATAGTATCTTAATGAGGGCATAGAAATGATATTTTTTTCTAAATTGGTTGTGGGTGTTTTATCTTCTATTAATAAAATGGTTGCCCTTTTATTCCCAGACCATCTTCTAGAAAGAAACGTTCCTAAATTTAATAAGATGTCATTTCGCATAGAAAAATTTTGTAAATTAGTGATAGACATTTAGTCACACAAAAATAGACGTTATCATGTCCATTACCTTTCTATACTCTACTTCTCCCCACTGATCATAAACATTTGCATATACTACTTCAGCGGCTTTCTTTGGCATTTCTTTATTTCTTAACAACTTTGCAAATGCTATGGACTCTCTTATACTGGGACTGTAGTAAAGTTCCTCTAGCGACGCCGCTTCTCTTAAACTATTAGCCAATTTCAGTGCATTGTGTATATCGCTTTCATTTGAAGCATCAAAATTTACGTGGTGTTTAATAATCTGCATCTCAATTTCTTTAGGTGGGTATTCGAGTCTTAGTCTAACCGGAAATCTGCTCAATAACTGTGGCGGTAATTCTTTGGTTCCCTCATGAGATAAAGGATTGATTGTAGCAAATACAAACCAGTCATCGGACGCCTTTATTACCTGACCTTCAGCTTCCTTCAGGACAATTTGTCTTCTATCATCTAGAGCTTCATCTAGACGCAAAAGTACATCGGGTTCTGCCGCATTGAGTTCATCCAAGTATAGTATTCCTCCGTCTCTCATGGATTTTATCAATATGCCTTCCACAAATGTAACCTCACCTTGGTTCAACGTTTTGGTGCCAACTAAATGTGATTCACGAGTTCTTAAACTAAAATTAATTGAATAAAGTGCTTTTCCACTCTCAGAAGCGAATTTCCTAACCAAACTTGTTTTCCCAGTTCCTTTTGGTCCTATTATAAGTACAAAAAGTGCAGAATCATATGCTTTCTTAATCACGTCAAGCGAATTATTCCAATCAACATAATCAAAGTCTGAGGGATCTTTTGTCATCCATTATCTATTTTTAAGACATGTAAATAAAAACTAATTGTTGATATTCATTTCGACCTTAATATAGACTTCTTATCATTCAGGTAATCTGTGATTAGAATCTTGTCTATATCAGCTGGATTAATATAATAAGATCTACCCTTAACGTATTTTTCTAATTCATTTACGTAGCTCAATAGTGAAACTTCCTCGCTTACCATGATTGTATCTATGTCAATACCTGATTTATGACATTTTTTTGCTTCTAAAATGGTTTTCTCGCCGATATATTGATCAACTTGTCTGTATCTGTAACAAAGGTAAACTAATTTCCCTGATTTAGTATCAAGTGATAAATCCTGTTTTTCTTTTACCAAATTTAAAGATTCACCATCAGGAACATAAAATTGGGAGTAAGGCCTTTCACTAATTATTTTACTACGTTCTTGTTCTGTATCAATAAAACAGGCACTTGGGTGACCGTCTGTTATAAGAACTATCTTTTTGTTATCGGTAGTTTCATTTTGAAGTATCTTTTTTGCTAGTCTAAATGCGGCTTGGTAGTTCGTATAGTGCATAAACCCTACACCAGATTCAAATGTTTTTAGATATGGGATATCATATGGTGAAACCTTTGAAGCCAGTGCCCCAAATCCTACAACGTAAATTGTGTCTGACGGAAAGTATTTTTGATTCAATAGAAACAAACTCCACAATGCTTTTTTCGCTGCTTCAATTCTGGTCATATCACCAAACATCGTTGAATATCTCATTGTAGAACTCAAATCAATACAATAAACAATGGCAATACTTACGTCTCTCTTTGTTTCATAAATTTCCAAATCATCAGCTTGGAATTCGATTGGTAATTGTATAGGTAATTTGGAACCAGATCTTCTTTCGATGGCATTTAATAATGATAATGGAACATTAAGCAATCTCAGATCGTCACCTAGTTCGTATTTTTTTGTTGAATCCAAATTTAAGGAACCATTCCCACTGAACTGCGTTTCATGGAGTCCGATGGTGCCATTATTTAGCGCTCTGACTACATCTTCTAACAATCTTGTTCCTACTGCAAAAAAACCTTTTTTGCTCAACCATTTTCTTGAATCTTTGATATACCCTAATTGTTGAAGTTCGGCAATTATAGACGACGCCTTACCGGTGGACTTTGTTTCATTTGATTGGCTTTCACTATTATTATTTTCCTTCTCATTCTTCAAATTCTTTAATTCCTGTTCAATATATTCCAGATTGGGCTGATCTTCTTTCAGAATTTCCCTACCCAATACTTTAAGAAATTCCTGGAGCAAGCTTTTTGGGATTGTATTTGTTGTAGCTTTTTCTTCCCTTTCTTCTGGAAAATTTACGATATTATAATAAGTAAATTTTTTTATATTCTTGCTATCTGTATTACTAAATGTGGACATAGACTCCTTCTTTTCGATCCAATATTGGTGGGTTAGTAAATCTAAAACCTTCCAATATTAATTCAGTTACTGATGCAACGTACTCGGGATCTTTCACATCATCAAAAATGTTAACCTTTGATGAGTTCTGTTTTGAGCTTTCCTCGAATTGCCTTTGATCCTGTATTACATTGCCGTTAACAATTTCAATTATTTCGCTTAATGAATTGAATCTATTTATCTGCGATTGATAACTTTTAGGGTTGTTTTTGTTTCCCATGATATCTTGAGAGACGAAAAAATTCTTATTAATTTTAAATTCATTCTTTAGATTCATAATTTTTTCATGGGGTATAGACTCAAGATAAAGCGAAGAAGTCTTTTTAATTGCGTCATATATTATGGTATTGAGAATATTTAGTCTATTTTCATAGCTATCATCTATTTCTGATAATTCAAATTTAGAAGTTTGGTGAATACAATAAATGTCACTAAAACGTGGAACAGTCTTAATGTCATTAATTATGCTTCTCACCCTCTCTACTTCTGAGATCAAGATTTCTAATGAATGAATCGACATCCTTACACTAACCCCCTTTTCTTGATTTATTTCGGGGTGATGTCGCGCAATTCTTGTAATTTCAGCAAGGGTTCGCAGAATGAAAATTGGCAAGATTAAGTTCTGTGGATTGGGGATATTTGCCTCTTGAATCATTATTTTGATTTCGTCGTAGACGTTATTTGGATACCTAGTAACAATGTGACTCTTTAATCTGTCATAGAGAGGTTCAATTATTTTTCCGGAGTGCGTATAATCTATTGGATTTGCCGTTGATATTATTCGTGTATTTGGTTTAAATATCACAGGGTATGATCCTGTAGTGTAAATTCCTTCTTGTAAGACACTCAATAAGGCTACCTGTTTTCGGGGGTCCAGCACTGGCAATTCATCAATACAAAAAACTCCATGTCTTGCTAGGAGTAACTGACCTGGTGAATAGGATTCCATGTTATAAATTTCGACACCTCTTTTTGCGATTTTAATAGCGTCTATCTGACCAACAAGGTCCTTTACTGAAATGTCTGGAGTCGCAAGAAGATACTTAAAGCGATTAGCTCCATCAATCCATACAATTTTCGTATCAAGTCTATTATTTCTAATCTTGTCTTCTGTTTCGGTAGAAACATAAAATTCTGGTCTATGGCGGACTATTTCTTTATCATTCAATAAGGACACCAATTCGTTTTCTGGAATTGAAGTTGGGATATCATTAGTAATAGATCCTTCTACAATTGGTATTGGGGAAAGTAAATTCCTTGCTATCGTTTCTGCAATCTTCGTCTTTGCCTGTCCAATTTGACCGACAAGCAATATGTCATGGCCAGATAGTATCGCTCTATTAAGCGAAGGAACGATATCATCTTCATATCCGATAATTCCTGAATATGGACACTGTTGTTTTTTCAGTTTTATGATTAAATTTCCTCTAAGTTGGTCATTAGCAGATATTGGTTTATAATTGATTAATAACAAATCCTCTAGGGTTTTTATTTCCTGATAGTTTTTAGGAAAACCGAAAATTGTTTCTGGATAATCAGGATTTGATTTGTAACTTTTATGAACAATATCTTTAAAATTTTCAGAAATCAATTATTCATCAGCTCATCCTACTAACAGATTTAAAGCTTTCAAGGTTTATTTTGGTTTTTATTTACTTTGATTCATGCATTTTACTTCAATATTTTCGTCAGCATGGTTTTTATTTCGGAAAATGATGGACGTATCTGTTGTCGACGACTGAGTATAAACATATCCTGAGAATAGCAGGAAAGGATATAGAGGGCAGTAAAAAGATAATAATTGCCCTGAGCCAGATTAAGGGTTTAGGATATAACGTATCACAAGTAATACTACAATCTTTAAACATCAACTCTGGTATGAGAATAGGTTTTTTGACGGAAAAAGAGGTGAGCGACATTGAAGCAGCAATAAAAAATCCCTCTTTGATCGGTATCCCAAATTGGTATCTTAATCGGAGAAAGGATAGCGATACGGGCTCAGACAAACATTTGTTAACTTCTGATCTTGATTTTACGATTTCAAACGATATAGAAAGAGAAAAAACGGTCTACAGCTGGAGGGGCTATAGGCATATGTTCGGACTCAGAGTAAGGGGGCAGTGTACACGAACAACTGGGCGAAAAGGTGGCGCGGTCGGAGTGAAAAAGGTTGTAATGAGACCCTCAGCTGGCACTGGTGCAGGCGGAGCAGAAGCAAAAGAAGCCAATGCACCTGTAGCTGAATCTGCCACAGCGGGTCCTGCGGCGTCGACTCCAAAAGGCAATACTGAGAAATCACCGGAAGCTAAGGAATAGTGGGGTAGTATGGGCGATCCGAAAAAGTTAAGAAAAAGTTACAGAAGACCAAGAAGAATATGGAATTCTGATCAATTAAATTCTGAACTCTTTATAATAGGTTCATACGGCCTCAGGAACAAAAGGGAATTATGGAAGGCTCAAACGAAAGTTGCAAATTTTAGAAATCAAGCACGAAAATTACTCGCATTGACTTTAGAGGAGAGACAAGAAAAGGAATCACTTCTCTTATCATTCCTTAACAGGCTTGGATTGGCCAACACTTCATCTTTAGATGATATCTTAAATTTGAAAATTGAGGATATACTTGAGAGAAGGTTACAAACAATAGTGATGCGAAAAATGAGCATCAAATCTCCATTCCAAGCAAGACAAGTGGTAGTACACGGGCATGTATCAGTCGGCAATCAAAAAGTAAATTTACCCGGATATTTGGTGAAGAAACAAGATGAGTCAAAGATTCTGGTGCATGTAGAAGTTCCGGGAAAGTCGACAGATGCAGCAGCAAGTCAACAGTAAAAAATAATTCAAAAATTATCAATAGATATTTCGTCCACAATGTCTATGGTGTCTATTTTTCCGTCCGAATCCATATCAAATCCCTGAACAACAAGTGCCCAATTATCACCATATTTGAATTTCTTTAAAATTTCATTTCCATGGTTAGTTAGAGCTATAATTGCTGATTTTGTACCTGCTGACCTCACTCCTGCAATAATTAGTGTGCTAACTTTATCAGAGAAGGGATTTCTGATCTTTGCAATCAGGCCATGATTGTCTAGAGTATGAGTTTTTCCATGTGGACCTACTAAGCCAGACCAGTAATTAGTTTCGTCAAATCTTATTGGCAAATATCTGTTAAATTCTGAGGTGATAATATTTGTTCCAGGACCTCCAATTGATATGATATTATCTGTTCTTGCGATTTTTTCCGACTTTGCATCGACATCCAGTTTTACGACAAAATTCTGGGAAACATCACAATAGCTGCCCAAGAAAAAAGCAAGCTGTGCTGCATAATGTCCATCTCTGGCGGAAGACCTATAGGGACCATGTGGATCTGGAGCACCCACAATTAAGGTTCCATTGAAAATCCCGTCGTGGATGAAGTCTTGAAAAAATGTTTGAACGTTACGGCTAATTTTTCCATTTTTTACACTTTCAAATTTTTTCTCTCCCCAATTCATCTCAATGCCAAATGCTGCATATTCTGTTTTGTACAATTTCGCGGTGCCTCCACGTACAAAAGAAGTTTCGACTTGACCAATTGCTCTAATTGCAAGTAGTTTCCTTATGTAGTAATAAGCACTCTGTTCATATATCTTGAGTTCCTTTGCTATTTGTGCTGGATACATTGGGTGACCTGCCAGTAAATTTACAATTTTCCAAGCTATCGGATTAGATAAAATACGCATTTCACTAGGTTTTTCTAGGATTGAAATTTCTTTTGAGAATGTATTTTCAGCAGTGGAATAAATTAAATTTTTTTTAGGCATCAAACTATATGATTGACCATTATATATTAAGATTGTCTGGTGTGTAGAATTACATAATATGATTATAATTTTTTAACAATTATGTGCCGGAGTATTAATAGAAGAGTTATAATTTTTTTTGTAGTGGTAACTTATGATATTAGTAATTATTTTAAAGCAATGCAAATTGTAGAATTGTATTATGTGCTCGATAATAGGATATAAGGGCAATGAACAGGCATCTTCAGTTCTAGTTCAAGGTCTTAGAAAGATGGAATATAGGGGTTACGATAGTGTCGGTATTGCAACAATTAAATCAGGAAAACTCTTGATTCGAAAAGGCGTCGGTAAGGTAGCAGAAGTCAATAAATCTCTCAGACTTGATGAACTACCTGGTAATTTAGGTATTGGTCATACAAGATGGGCAACACATGGCGGAATTGTTGATTCAAATGCACATCCTCATCTTGCATGTAAGTCTACAATTGCAGTTGTGCATAATGGTATAATTGAAAATTATAATGAACTGAAAGATGAGCTCTACAGGTCAGGTCACAAATTCAAGAGTGAAACCGACAGTGAGGTGATTGCTCATCTGCTGGAAGAATATTTTGGAATTACTGGGGATATCAAATTGTCCATGATCTTTACATGTAAGCGATTGCAGGGCTCCTTCGCATTTGTTGCTATGTTTAACTCATCTACACTATGTGGCGCAAGGTATGACGAACCACTTATTATCGGTGTTGGTAACGATGATTATTTTTTATCCAGCGATATTTTGGGGTTCTTAAATTATACAGATCGTGCAATTTTTCTGGATAATCGCGATATAGTTATACTTAATGATAACGACATCTCTTTTTTCAATTTTGATGGTGATAGAGTATCGAGAAGAATTACACAAGTAGCTTGGGAGCTAGGTGATGCAGATAAAGGCAAGTACTCTCATTATACTTTGAAGGAGATTCACGAGCAGCAGTATACAATAGTGAAGAGTATGCAGCAAGACAAGAAAAATTTGGAAAAATTCTGTGATATTTTGGCAGGAGGCAAAAATATCTATATCACTGGGAGTGGCACGAGTTACCATTCTGCATTGCTCGCAAAGCAAGTTTTCTCAAAATCAAAGATTCATGCTGAGACCATAATGTCAAGTGAATTTCAATATTCATCTGATATGTTGGATGAAAATTCAGTCCTACTGGCAATATCTCAAAGCGGTGAAACTGCCGACGTAATTCAATCTGTGAAATCTGCAAAAACTATGGGCGCTAAAGTTATCTCGATAGTTAATATTCCTACTTCCTCTCTTGCAAGATTAAGTGATTCTTATCTAGAAGTAAACTGCGGTCCTGAAATCGGTGTTGCTGCAACTAAAAGTTTTACGAGTCAAATTGCTTTGTTGTACTATGTCGCGGACATAATTGGCAGAAAATCAAATGGGATTTTGAGCAGTAAAGACATATTGGTCAAAGCCGTGATTCAAGCGCTAGAATTAGATTCACAAATTGAAAGAATTGCAGATCAATTAAAACAGTCAAAGGATGTGTATATCCTTGGCCGGTCTCTACATTTTCCGATATGTCTGGAAGGAGCGTTAAAAATAAAGGAATTATCCTATATACATGCAGAAGGAATGGCTGCAGGAGAATTAAAACATGGTCCTCTAGCGTTAATAGACACCAATAGTATAGTTATAGTCTTACACCCAAATGATTCTACTTACGGAGATACTTTATCAAACATTCACACAATAAAATCAAGGGGCGCAAAAATTGTTGGCATTTCAAATAAAAAGGAGGCGCTGTATGACTATCAAATAACCATTCCAACAATGAATGAATCTCTTTATCCTCTAATAGAAGTAATTCCACTTCAACTTTTAGCATACCATCTTTCAATTTGTAACAATGGAAATCCGGATTATCCACGTAATCTTGCAAAATCTGTAACAGTAAAATAGTTTAGATTTTATTACAAAATTCCATGAAAAGGCTCTTTCTATTAAA
>DATEFQ010000020.1:0-13581 GCA_035280585.1 Nitrososphaeraceae archaeon | reverse complement strand
AAAAAACGGGTTGAGTAATGCATCTTTATGAAAGTAGTCTCCTGCAGTGCCTTCTTTTGTGATTACAAAAGTCGGATGCTCACTAAACTCTGCCCAAATATCATCAGGTAGCTTACTGAATAACTCGACCACCTTATCCATAGTCTTTTCCCATAAAAATTTCTCATCAGGATAATTGCTCTGCATCCAATCAACTATCTCGTGATACCTTTTCTCATTCATTACGACTGTTTGGTAGTTCATGAATATAAGATTAAAAGACTAGATGAGTCACTAATGTCAATTTTATTTTTGGTCGGCATACAAAATGTCTTGAAATCATTATATACAATGTTGAGCTGGTGAAGCTGAGAGGCGTCTACAAATGAGACAAAGTCTCGGAATACAGTGATAAAATGAGAGATAATGGCAAAAAGAAGATGAGAGTACTCATTGTCGAGGATGAAGAAGACATTCTAAATCTCTATACAGAATACCTATCTAGTAGAGGTCATAGTGTAGTTTCATGTTCCCGAAATGCTAACAACATTGTGTCAAATTTCGTGAAATGTGAGCCGGATATTTGTTTAATCGATGACATTGTAGGAGGGAAAAGTACAGGCATTAATGCTGCAACACAAATCCTGGAAAAAAGGCCTTCAACCCCGATTCTCTTTACCACTGCGTATGAGTCTATAAAGACAGAGTTGCCTAAACACCATGATTTGGACCATAAGAATATACAAGTTCTGTTGAAACCTGCGAAACTATTTCAAATAGAAGACTTGATGCTAGATATGGTAAATAATTAAGACCAAACCTTACAATCCTTACGTATTATTTTCTAGTAAACCCGAACCTTCTGCTCACCTATTGAGGCCTATAGTTAGAGTGATCCATTACTTTTGTATATTCTCTATATCGCCTAGAAAATTCCTTATCTATTTCTTCACGCTTAATAATTTCGCCTCTACGTCCGGGCGTCATCATAGCTTGGCGATTAACAAATTTTCTTTCATCCTCTAATTCTTGATATCCACGATAAGTATCAAAGATATTTTGTTTCATACTCTTCAGATAAAGGCTATATCTCACTCTGAATTCAGCTTCTATCTCTGAGCTAGTGCTAGCAGTCAATTATTTTCTCATCTATGACTTTACTTACACATCAAACTATAAGAAAGGCACCGTTAAATATCTAAACTATAAGACGGTAACTTCACAGGATATTATGATTTATGATAATAGATTTATGATAATGGATAATGAACTTGACATGTATCAAAAACGGCGTCAGCGGGGCTTAACTGTGCAGTCCTTATTTGTAAATTGTTTGCAATTGTTACTGTGTTGCCATCTACCGTTGTTAAAATATTCCAGATGTTTAACATTATCTCTGTTTGTGGTGACTCGTTGTTCTCCATTCTTGGTACCCTTTGATTTTGGCATCATTTCTACTCCTCTTCGCATGAAAATCAAACAAACTCAGCTAATATTCCATAAAAACGTTGGCTCTGAAGTATATTTAGTTTCTTGGCAAAATTCATAATTTATATGAATAAACTTCGTGAAATAGTATTATATATGGTATCAAAGCTGTCTTTAATTGTATTTATTCCATATTTTGCTAATACTGAGGAAGTCAACTCTTGAAAGCATCTCATTATTAAAATGATATGCTATTATATCTAAGAATACTAGGTTCCTTAAATGGAGAAATTATGTCAGATATGTAATAAAAATAAAATTGAAGTTTATCAGCTAGAATTTGAGGTATGCTTTGATTGCTGGATGAATCATACTACTCCTGAAGTCTATTAAGAGAATCTCAAATTTGATATCAGGAATTGTAATGTGATGCTATAACTATTATTTTATTGATATTTGTTCCACTAGTAGCCCAAAAAAGTTTCCAAATGAGATATCGCATCAATACTTTGGAACGTTACTTCGAGTCTTACGCTGACTAAACGTAAAAAACACGCGGCAGCTGGTCAAGTGCAAACTTTACTATTCAGCTACAAATTTGAAATATAATTCTTGACAGTTCATTAGTTTATAACGTCCTTTCATACACAGTCAGTGAATAGATGAATGCTAGAAAAGACGCTGAAAGATATTGAGTCCTAAACAGAAACAGAAGAAAATTCAATATTCTGTATAGGATGCGGAGGACCTGCAACCAAGTTAGCCAAATATAGTACTGAGGGAGCAATAATAGTAGAAAAGTATTGTGATAAATGCGCAAAAGCGATTGAAGATAGCTCGGCTAATTAATATTAATTTTAGTCAGGTTGTTATCTTTGTGATGCAATTCGATATGAAGGAATTGTCCTAACCATGAACATTATGGGCAATTGTTCAATTTAAAACCTAGAAAACTGAGAGCGGAGGGAGTATAAATTTGGAGAAAGTTTACATAATTGCCGAAGAGAACAAAAGTCATTGAAAAGTATCTTGATGCTAATAATTATAGCGACATTTTCAATGTTGTTGACACAGAATTTTGTCAATGCTGATATTAAAGTGACTCCTCCCGCAAATTGGCAACCGGCTCCTAATAACAATTCGACTTCAATGGTATGGTTTCAAAATTCAACAAAGAGCGTTATTGGGATAAAGAAGGCTCCTGACTTTCTAAGTTTTCCATTATTCCTTGCAGGCCCTTTTGTGACACAATTTCTTGCAGACAAAGGAGTACTAGAATCCGCAGACCAAATAACATTTGGCCATAGCAATTCTGGCTATAGGTATTTCCTCAATCTTACTTCTCCCTCGAAACTCCTAGATTCTTTCTCTGGTTTGCCGCAGGTAGGGAGTTTTTTACCTACGTTACCTGAGGGCTATGATGTTCCGTATAAGGGAATGTTGATTCTGACCCAAAAGCAAGGCGAGCTGTATGCGATAGTATTTCTTAGTCCAAAAGAGAATTTTGATTCAATAGTAAATCAGATAAAGCCCACTCTTGACTCGATTGAACTGATAAATTCCTAAGCTACCTATTAGCATTGAAAGCTCCAAAAGTAATCAAGAAACCAATTAGATGGCATTAAAAATTCAACTCTTGATAGTCAGTTATTTATTCTCCCTTTTAATGAGTACAATATTCTTTCTTTTAATAACCTCAACGCAATACTTTTTTATAAGCTCCTTTTTAGCTAAAGGTGAATGATGCCTTCAAACAGAAACCTTTCAGCGAAATCTGTAGCCCTTCTTCTGGTTCTAGTAGGTATAGTGGCAGCAGCATCTTTAACACTATTGTTATTCCAAGCAGGATATTCGTTCAGTAGTAATGTGACTGGCATTGACAGGAAAATCCAAGCCACCCCAATAGCATCATCGGAAAATCAATCATCACCGTCGTCATTATCATCAAATAATGCCACCACAGTGGGCAGTAAAACTCTAAATATAAAACTTTTAGCTGATAATTTAGAGAATAGACTTAACAAATCAGCTGCAATATTAGAAACAACAAGTAAGTTACCAGAAGTAAGAAAGATATCTTTTGCCAGTTCAATTAATAATACTTTACGTGGTATACCCAAGGATATTGATTTAGCAAAAAGAAATGTAGCACAAGGTATTCTATCCAAATATAATGACTTTCGTGTTATAGCTCTCCTCCTACCTAATGGTAATATGTATATGGAGGAGCCGTATTCTCGTCAATTAAACCTCACTAAAACAAACTTTGCTTTTAGAGATTATTATAAAGGAGCTATTAGCACCCATAATACATATCTTGGCAACCTAATCATTGCTTCTTGTTGTGGTCTTCCACAGGCAAATATGGCGGTTCCAATTTATTCATCTGAAAATAATAATACTAATAACCAATCTTTAGTAGGAGTGTGGTATGGCGGCCTAGACCTAGACGTTTTCAATAAATCCCTCCAATCACTCAATCTTACTGACAATGAGCGTATCGTCTATGTTGACCAGCATGGTCAGAAAATAGCTGATTCAGATAAAAAACAATCAAATATTAAAAATGAAACATTTGCTAATTTTCAAAGCTTCAAAAATGCGATAGCTGGAAAGTCGGGGTCCAATATAGAAGCAATTAATGGTACCAAAATGCTAGTATTTTATCATCCAGTTAATGCTATTCAAGCAAGGTGGGCAATTCTTGACATACAACCTTTGGTGGGAAAATAGAGGATGTTTCCTTCCGTCGTCTTGCTGCTCCTTCATTCATTACACCTACCATAGATAAGCTTTAAGCCACTGGCAACGCTACCAATTAACATCATGCTGGTCGGATGGCGAATAGTAGAAAATGACTATATTTGAAGACTTCAATACAAAGCTATGTCTAATCCTCATTTTCTTAAGCTGGATACTAATTAGCATTGTAGCTGTATTTTGGCATTCTAGTCATGGTCAAACAATGTACTTGCTTGTTCTTTTAGTTTTACCTATTTGGATGCTAATTAAAATAAGAGGGAAAGAATCTGAAGAGCAAAACACTTGACGCTACAGTAGAGTAACAAATGTGTTATATATTTAATGTGTTACTCAAAAGCGTATAGAATTATATAGTCGCAATTCATCTTATTATGTACTATATTGTGCTATAATAGATACCTGTCTTCAGATGGGCCATGAAAAATAAATTCATTTTAGGCTCTTAACTTGTCAGTTTGACAGTTCCCTTCATCGTATCAGGATGGTATTGACAATGGTAACTAAATGTGCCCGTTCCGTTCGGCGTAAACGATACTTGACCAGATGCGCCCGGAGCGATATCACCACTAGAGGCTACCTGCTTCCCTTGTAAATCAACTATCAACTCGTGCTTTGTGTCAGTCGGATTCTGAATTTTAATTATATTGTTCATTTTGGCGTTAAGATTAAGTTGCGGGTTTTCGACCCCATTCGTGGCGTTTGTCCATTTGTAATCTAATCCAACCTTTTTGACGCTTAAGTTTATAGGGCTACTTTCGGTGGATGTTGACTGGACACTTGACGATTTAGGAAGTGAATTGGTGCTACCGTAATCGCCCGATACGTTCTGATTTTGCTGAGTCAAGCCATACATAATTCCCAGGCCGATTGTAAGCAAGGCTATTACAGCTACACTTGAATTTGTAGATATTTTCATACTATCATAAGGACCAACAAACGATATAGACCCGCGACACGAATACCAACTTTGGTACCCACAAATGGTACTGACTGTAATTGGATATGAACACTTAAATAATAATAAGTACCGACCTAATGCCTGTATGTACCCCTTTGTGGTAGTCTAATTTTTAAGATTAATAACTAGGCGTAAACATACTACTCTACGTCCAAAAACTGTCTCTTATCCGACTTAAAGTAACGATTCATTATTTCAAAAATGCGAGAGATATCTTCTCGACTATTTGCCAATCTTGCTACTTTAATAAAATCTCTTATGTTTCTAGACTTAAGAACAGTCCATACCTTCTCTGCAATTATAGTGGCCAAGGAAAGAAGCCATTACGACCATGCTTATCTCGATATTTTTTATCCCTGGATATGAGCACTAGCATCAATAGACCCATGGAGCCTGAAGCCGCTATTCCATATATCAACAACATCAACATAGAATCCACCAATACAACATGAAACACTTAGGTTGTTTAAAAATTAAGTTAATTTTCAATAATTATCAAAATCATGAAATGCATAAATCAATAAAAACCCAAGTTTACCCAGCGGGTTCGAATGCCACACCCAACTCTTGAGCACCTTTTGAGCAAGGACAACTAGCACCTACGTATTTAAGGAATATTGTGCACAGCCTAGTATGGCAGACGATTTTAAGAAAAAGGAAACAAAAATTGAAAAGAAGGACGAGTTCGGCGATACAGTCGAAGAAAAAAAGATAGAGGAAAAGGAAGAAGATTAAATTCCTTCAATCCTCTATTTTCATAAGCTTTTGAGATATTATTTTTCAATGTTATTTGCATCAAAAGCATTTTGGCCTTAAGCCGTGCTACCAAACTGTATAGTTGGAGTGCAAGGATTGATTCCAACAATAGATATCTCTTTTAGTGGCTTGCATATTTTTTGGGCCTTATTTTATTCCTAAAATAATTCAAAAGCATTTTTTGATCTGTTAAACTATTCTTTTTCCATACGAACTTGTATATGATATAACTTAACATATACCATATTATAGAATTAACCAAAATGGTAACGAGAAAGCCCAAATAATAAGTCATAATCACCCCCGTTATCGTACCGCCTAGAAGAAATGGAATTTGTCTTTTAAGGACAGCTTGAATTCGATAATGCATTTGAATTATTAAATGTGCAACATAGGTTAGTAGCAAAAAGTCCTACGCAATAATCTAAAAAATATGATACAAGAAGTTGTCCTTTTTCATTAATAAGGAATAGTGTACATATCAAGTATTAGATGTCAAATACAGAAATGATTCAAGAAAAAATCGGCGAAGCAATAGGTTTAGAAAGAGCAGCTCAGAAGGCTGTTGAAACCCTTGATTCACGCGGATTATTGAAACCTGAACATTCTAGCAAGTTGTCAAAAATGAAGAATGAAGCAGGTCAACAAGAACAGGAAATGGAAGCAATTGTTCAAGATTTAACGAAAAGTGATGGATTTGATTCATCTCTTATAGAAGAGAAAGCCACTGAGACAGCTGAAAAGGCTTCCCAAATAATGGAAACCTATCTGGGAGAGAACCCTGACACACAAGAGGCCTTAGAGTTTTTGTGTCTAGCGGAGGGAGCAGAAGTAACACATTATGAAGTTCTAAAATCAGTCGCTAAAGACGTAGAAAACAAAAAGTTTGGAAGGCAAGTTAATACAATTTTAGGTGAAGAAAAGCGACATCTTCAGCTATGCACGAAACTTGCAAAATCTAATGCTGCGTCAGCATAATTTTTTTCCTTTCTTATTTTATTTGTTCATTTCATGAATAATGTTTACTCCTGAAAGAGTCAGAGGTATTTCATGTTAACTTGATATTATTAAGTAACTGTCACATGTTGTGAATGCATTAATAGTCCCAATAATGGCAATCGACGAATATCTCGTTTTTGTGGTAGGAATACTTGCCACATTTTTTACTTTATGGAGCACAGTTCCTCAAATTAGGAAATCTCTTAAAACTAAGAAAACTGATGATGTATCTAAATGGTTGATTATATGTCTCACAGGCGGACTTTCTCTATGGGTAGCTTACGGAGTTATAAAGGGAGATATGATAATTGCAATAGCAAACGCCATTGGGGTATCCCTGAACCTTTGTCTTTTGTTTCTAAAATGGAGGTATAGCATTAAGCTCAACACAACAACTATGCACAGTAAATAAACCAGGCAACCGTGAACATCTTATCCTATCCAGCACTATTGATGTGGTTAGATTTCAAAAATTTCATTGTCTATATTAGCTCCTATATTTGGTTGTTGCACAAAGGAGTTTTGATTTAGTTATAGATTATCGTATCTATACCCTCAAATAGTATATTACTCCATGTAGTATATGACATATAGAAGCAGAACTGAAATAGTCTCAATGGTCCTAGAAGCGGCAGATGGCGGTGCAACTAAAACAAGAATTATGTACAAAGCCTTTCTCAGCTTCGCTCAATTGAGGGAGTATCTTTCGCTACTTATTGAAAATAATTTACTCGAATATTTAGAAGGCTCAAAAACCTACAAAACGACAGAAAAAGGATTCATTCTGTTAAAGATGCACAACGAAATAGGAGAGCTTTTACAAAGTCGGCATAAGTCAAGAATGAATACAATAAAGTAAAACAGCTAGTTCTAATATCAGAATGCTGGCAGTGTCAATTCCAGTTAACCAATTTGAAATAATTGGTCCTATCCTTCAAACCCGTGACAATTGCAATCAGGGAAATCACAATCTGTTCTGCCACTTTGCAAGTCTGGCATATGGTTCTCCCTTTTATGTGCACAATGTTTGCAAAGATTCTCCATAGTCATAGTTAATTAGAGGTTACTATAGCTTATAGCCATTCAAACTTATCTTAAAGCATCTAGCAAATCATTATAAATTTCCTGCTCTTTAATAAGAGAACAAAAAACCTTATTTTGTTACCCTTCCATAATCTTCAATTTTCACCAAGAATTTTTTACTACACTCGGGACATATGCCGAAGGCCGTAACTACTTGTCCTTCTTAGAAACCCTCCTATCAGAATTGACACTTATTTAATATTTGTTGAATATGATATTATATTATACCTTCAAGAAGGAAAGCCTGACAACCACCAAGTCGGAACTCAAATACTACGGTTATACTACTGGTGGGTCTGAAGATAACTGCTTCCAGGGCTCACCAGTGATTTAACTATTTTATATTTTGTTGAACAATAAATTGATTGTAGTACAACTACGATTCATTCTGGTGGGCACTCATACCTTTCCATTTGCTCACCAATTCTACTGAAATTGCTTCTTTGGATCATTTCTTACATTTTTATGAGTTACCAATCAGGTAACGTTTTAATACTTCTCAATCAAACTTCACGTCGTCATATGCATAGTGGAGGGGTTTGTTTTCTTTGGGCAAAGGAATCATGTCTCTCCATCATTTAACTATTTATAATTTGTTGACTAACGTTATTTAGCAGTCTATGTTTCATTCGCTGGTGGGTGTTTAAGCCTAAATGATGTTGTTATCTATTTAAGGCGGATCCTCACATCTCGAATGTATCTTAACTCAAGTTCGTTCAATCCTTTCTTAGATTACATCTCATCTTGCTATCTGGGGAGGGTATGAAAAGTTCAATAGAAAATAATTGGTTGGTGCGAGTTAACTTGGAGGCTGGACCAACCAACTGAGTTTTGCATCACCTTCTCAAGAGGGATTGGGTGATAAATTATATTTGACAAGATAATATTTAAAAGTTGACTTTTTGTGTCGATTCTGAGTAATTTTAGAGATCTACTGCTATCTATTAAACTGTATGCGATTATTAACATCAAAATTCAGATTATTTGCATGCTGTACCAAGGATTTTTTGGTTGTTGACACCAGATTTCTCGTAGCGGATTAAGCGTATATAGTTCGAACTGATATAATATATCCATGACTTTGAGGGTGTTATATGCACGTATCAGAGCATGTAAGTCACGTGACAAAGTCGAACTTGGCAGAGCCAACGGAAGAAGATTTGAAAACCTATGAGATAGACACAGAAGCCGATAATTCGTCGCAAAGTATTAAGCTTCACCAGATATGGGGAATTGACGTAACCACACTGTACTATCGCGAAATATAGGACTTGAAGTGATTCACAAACACCAATCTGAATTTAGAATAGTCGCTATCCAAAAATTACGTTATGTGGCTGAATGGAATCTTTTCCACAGTAAGGACAATATTGTGGATTCTTTATACTAGAAAATCCTATTAATTGAAATTTTATTTTGCAACTATTGCAAGAGAACGTACGAACCTGCATGATTGACTTAATACCAAATTACATATTTGTTTATCCTTACTGCTTGCTAATCCATTCATTTTCTTGTTTTTTATATCTATGCTTAACCGCAGCCCATGCTGCTTTATGAGCAACTTCCTCAGCACTTTGGCTTTTACCTCCTCTTCTTTTTGCAGGATTTTGATACTGTTTTACAGCGCTGCCGTGTGCGTTCTTGAATATATGTTGAGCATGTTCAGGCAACGAGTCGATTTGTTTTTTTGTTCTAGCTGAAAGTGCCGTATCTAGGTTTTTTCCTTTAACCGTCGAATTCTTTTTTTCAGGCATTCGCTATTAAAATTCACAAAATCCTATTTATCGGGTCTGGGGTATTTTTCCGTCATCTGAGTTTAAAATTGATTTAAACTGGTTCGTTCGTATTTTTTAGATTTTTTAAATTTTTATAATGTAGAAACCCCAAGTGTAACCAATGGGTTGGAATCCCACTACCCGTGCTTATCTCAGGATTTATTGGAAACTAATCGTCGCTCTAATCTCCAACAGTTCCTGTCTTGACTTTTCCAGCTCGCTTGTAGTTGGCAATAATCACTCCACTTGGTGTAACCAAATTCTCTTCTAAGGTAAAAACTGCCGGAACCGTGCCATCGTCAAACAGCTTTTTTCCTTTACCAAGAGTTAATGGGTAAATCTTGAGCCAGAGCTCGTCCACTAAATCGTTCTTAAGAAGCAGCTGTACGAGTTTACCACTACCATGAACTTGAACGTCAGAACCTTTTGAATTTTTGAGCTTTTTGATATCTGCCAAGTTTTTAAGGAATACTGAATTTTTCCAATCTGATTTTTTCATGGTTTTGGACACGACGTATTTTGTAACTTCATTGATACCTGGCCAAATATTTTCATGCTCTGGCCAGTAGCCGGCAAAAATCTCAAATGTTCTTCTGCCCAAAAGAAGGTCTGCAGGTTTCAGCTGTTTTTCCAAGACCTTACCAAAAACTTTATCAAAATAAGGCCAAACCCAACCGCCATATTTGAAACCTCCTGATGTATCCTCCTTAGGTCCACCAGGTGCTTGCATTATTCCGTCCAATGTAATCATTGATAAAACGATTATTTTTCTCATCTAACATTCCACCGGTTGAGATTGGAGGCACGCATATCTCTTATGAGAGCGCTTTGGCATAGTCTTTTACAAACTGTGAAAATAAGATTGGCTTTCGTCCAGTAATATCTTCAATTGAACTGGTTATTTGTGCGGCATGCCCAGCTCTAATGATGCCATATAACTCTAATAAGGCATCAATTAGCCAATCCGTCATCATCCCGGTGTCCTTCATCCCTTTGCGGGCAGACTCTTCCGAAATATTTACGAATGATATTTTTCTGCCAAGTTCCTTGGAAAGGATTTCAGCTGCCTGACTGTAAGATAATGCCTCTTGTCCGGTAATACCATACGCTTTATTCTCATATTGACTATGATTTCCAGATAAAATAGCAACAGCTGCAGATGCGATATCTCTAGCATCTACTAAACCTACTTTTCCCTCTTCTGTTGGAAGATAAAATGCATTTTGTTCTCTTATTGATTTACCAAAGAAAGTTACAAAGTTTTGCATAAATGCACCTGCACGCAAAAAGGTATATGGCAGTCCGGAATCTTCTATGAGTTTCTCTTCTTGTCTGTGTACTCGTCCAAGCATAGTTTCAGGTTCAGTATCAGCTCCTAATACTGATAATTTGACTATATGTTTTATTTCATTTTTCTTAGCCTCCTTTACCAAATTAGAAGAGACATCAGTCATATCAGGTGATGGGAGGGTAACTAAAAATAGTTTATCTACATTGTTAAATGCAGCAGCAACTGTTTCTGGTTTATTATAGTCAATATTAACGATATCAATCGCATTATTATCTCTGAATTTATCAGCTTTATTTTGTGTGTGAACAGCTGCCTTTATTCTTTGACCCGAAGATGCAAGCTGTTTTACAACCTCGCTGCCAACAGTTCCAGTTGAGCCAGTCACTAAAATTGTATTATTATTTTCTTTTTTCATAATGGTTATTCGTTTTAATAATATAAAATTATTTAAGAAGCTGACATCTATCCAGCATTTTTAGCATTATTTTTCCTAAATAGTCGTTCATCATACCTATTTTTTCTAACTAATTTTGACATCTCCACAGCACCTGTTACGGTTCGAATAATATCTGTCTTCATTTGTGCACCAGGATCTGACACCATGCTATTGTAATTGTTCTCAGTATCTTCGGCATACCATCCTCTACTCCAACCTACAAATGGAAATTTACCAAATACAAATCCCAGAAGTGACCAGAACGTTAACATCTCGCCAGCAACATGTTGAATATTATCCTGACCTCCTGTAATTATAAAGGCACCAACTTTATCCCTAATTAAGTATTGTTGATTAGTAACTGATTGATTTTGAACACAATTCATCCTTTGAACCATTTGATAATATAGCGAACTGGCATTTCCCCATCTTATAGGGGTAGATACTATCACAACGTCTGACCAAAGTATGACCCTCTCATAAACCTCTAACATCTGGTCTTCTTTATCTATTTCTGAAATTGAACAGGGAAAAATGCAAGCTTTTGCGTTTTTAGAATAATATCCTTCACAATGTCTAAAATTCAAATTTCTTAGTTTAGTCATATGACAGTCGGCGCCTAGTTTGTTTTTGGCATAGTCCAGCGCAAATTTCAGTGAGTGTTCGGATGTGCTTTTTCTTGGAGCAATCTCCTCATTAGAATTAGTTGTGGAAATGCCCAGTACGTGAATCTTGTTATCTGTTTGAATTATAGTGTCTTTGTCCATATGTGATAAATAATTAGTAACAGAATCGCGTAGCTTAGCATATTCCTTGTGAGGCTTGTAGGACGATGTGCCCAACTTTGAAGGTATCGAATCCAGATACAACTTGTTACGTATTACATGTATTTTGAAACTATCCACGCTGCTTCCGCCTTGATGTGGTGATTTTCCATTACGAACATCATATTTCCATCCATGCCAAGGACATGTAACCACTCCTTTTTCCAAGGTCCCCTGATTAAGTGGGCCACCTTTGTGTACGCAGACATTAGAAATTGCGTAGAAATATCCCTGCATATTAAAAACTGCTATCTCTTGCTTGGCCCCTTTTTCGTTCCAAATTGGAAAAACCTTTGAACTACCTTCTTGCATCTCAGTTACTGGACAAAGGTATATCAGGTTTGGTTGTCCCCGCTTGGATACAATTCTTTTCATGATATTATTATGACATTATAGATGATAAACAACTCATTTACGATGAAATTATTGAAGAGGAAGTAACGAACGGAAATTGATAAGTCTATAAATATGAGATAAACGCTGTTTTTCGATTTCCAGCAGCGAATCGATGTGGAATCTCAGCTAAATGAAAATATGCGTTTTGGTCTAGCGTTTCTCGAATTTAACTGAATTAACTTTATTAAAATAAAGGTTACTTTAGTAGCATAGGTTATGCTGGGTTGAGTAATAATCATTCTAATTCACTAAAGCAACAAATAATTGAACGCATTAAATCGATGGTATTTCTTTTTATATATTGCAATAATCCAAATCCTATAGCATTATCCGTCATAGAATTTGAATATCATTTATCAGGGCCTTACTCGTCAGCGTTTTTTATCTGTCCTGATTGTCGAAATTAAATTCATGGTGAGAATTGAGGAGCAAGGAAAAGTCAGGCAATAGCATTATTCATTCCAATTCAAAGGTATCATATGGATAGAGATTTTTGACAAAAATCTATTCACTTTTGTTTAACGAGTTTGACATCATGATGTAAAACGCCCTCAGTTTTGACCGAATTAATTATTTATTTTACATTGATGTACAGAACTGTCACCAAATTGATGTAGGGCATCATTTTGCACTCTTACATGTTTTGTTTGACAATAACCTTTAACCATAACACCTGTGCGGGCCGTCTCCTTTACCAAGTAGACTTCGATTCATTGGCCCGTCAGGTTTAACATTCATATAATTTGTTGTCCATAGTAATTTACCCAAGCCAAAAATGGGGAGTTGAAAATACGCAAGTATTTTTGATAAAACTATTGAGGCAAGGGTACCTGATTTTAATGCTAAACGTCATAATTGCCTATTTTATTGAGTTACATAATCAGGTAACG
>DATEFQ010000019.1:0-30558 GCA_035280585.1 Nitrososphaeraceae archaeon | reverse complement strand
GAAATAATCAATGTCTTGTTACTGGGGATGATATGCTAGTTACAAGCTCTGAAAGGGTGGCTGAGGCTTGCAATTACGGCGCATGTAATGCTGCAATTTTAAAAGTTAATCAGGCAGGTACTTTATACAATGCCTTAGATTTTGCGGATAATTGTAAGAAAAATAATATTAAAATAATAACATCGCACAGATCTGGTGAATCTGTTGATGCACATTTATCTCACATAGCAATAGCAACGTCTTCAAAAATGATTAAAACTGGAGTAGTTGGTGGCGAGCGAGTATCCAAGTTAAATGAACTATTAAGACTTTCAGAGTATGATTTAATAAAAGGCATGATAGATTTGTCTGTTAACTAAAATGTCCAGTACAAACCAAGAAGAAAATACTGAGGGTTCTACTATTGAACATAAGAATCAGGAATCTGAGGAGACATTTAATCAATCGAATGTAGACACTGCTGGTCAAAGCGAGGAAATTGAAAATGATAATTTAGAAAAAATGATACTTTCAACAGGAATACGCGTAGGCACTCCTGTAAAAACTAAATTTATGTCTCCCTTTATAGTTCGTGCAAATCCCGAAGGCCTTTATATTCTAGACATCAGTAAAACACTTACCAGAATAGATGTTGCTGCAAAATTTATCGGAAGATCGGATATTTCCAAAGTCGTAGTCACGTCCGCCAGAGAATACGGAAAAACTCCTGTACAAAAGTTTTGTGAGTCAACTGGAGCATTTGGAATAATAGGACGTTTTATGCCTGGAACTTTTACGAATCCATCATTGTCAAGTTATATGGAACCCCAGATTGTTATTGTCACCGATCCTCAAGCAGATCAGCAGGCGGTATTGGAAGCAACAAGGGCGGGAGTTCCAGTTGTTGCTATTGCAAATAGTGACAACGTTACATCCAATGTGGATTTAGTTATTCCCGCAAATAATAGAGGGAGAAAAGCCCTAGCAACCGTGTACTGGTTACTTACGAGGGAAGTTCTGAAGAAACAGGGGAAGATAAAGTCTGATAATGAGATGAAGATATCGATAGACGATTTTGAGACCAAATTGGTCGAAGAGATATCTTGAAATCATACGTTAGAGAACCCGCTGTTTCTGGAATTTTTTATCCAAAAAATCGTAATGAACTAAACGAGAATCTTGAGTCATTATTTAAAGATGTAAATTTTGGTCCGGGGAAGTTACCACCCTCTAGCAATAATGAGCAGATTTACGGAATGGTCTCTCCTCATGCAGGATATATGTATTCGGGTTCAGTAGCGGCAAATGGGTATTACCAATTATCATCATCCGAATTTGAATCTGCCGTAATCCTTGGTCCAAATCATTACGGCTTGGGTACGGATGTAGCAATTATGGATAATGGTTCTTGGAATACACCGTTAGGTGAAGTAGAAATTGATACAGAATTGGCTCATGATATACACCAAAATTGTGGACTAGTAAGCTATGATGAATTAGCGCATTCCAGGGATCATAGTATTGAAGTTCAACTCCCATTCCTTCAATACATTAGAAAAGGGTTCAAGATAGTACCGATAACATTGATTGATCAGGGAAAGAATACGAGCTTAAAGCTTGGTAACGGAATTTATAAATCAATAAAAAAAAGGAATTTGATTTCGATAGCCTCTTCTGATTTAACGCATTACGAACCAAATAATCAAGCTCATGAAAAAGACAATCTCCTTATTTCTGCAATTCTTTCTTTGGATATAGAAAAGTTTTACTCTATATTGATTTCATTTAATGTAACGGCATGCGGATATGGAGCAATTGCTACAGTTATGGAAATCTCAAAAAGAATGGGGGCTACAAAAGGTAAGTTACTAAAATATGCTACGAGTGGAGATATAGTAGGAGATAATAAATCAGTAGTGGGCTATTCTTCAATATTATTTGTATGAATAACCATCTAAAAGAAGCTGTGTCATCAGCGCCTGCAAAGGTAATACTCTTTGGAGAACATTTTGTAGTCTACAGAAACCCTGCAATTGCGGCAGCGATAAATAAACGCATTAAAGTGCACGCACAAGTCAACGAGAATATGCACATTAATATCAAGTCTGGAGAATATTCACTAAATGTACCTGCAACGAGTAACGTAGACCCTGTTTTGACGCCTGATAGTAGTTTATCATTTCTATATCCAATATTTAAGTGTGTAAAACATGTTTTATCTGAACAACATAACCATAACATAGGAATTAATTTGGTTGTTGATTCTCAAGTTCCTTATGGAGAAGGTTTGGGATCGTCTGCAGCATCATGTGTTGCAACAGTTGCAGCACTTTATTCCTTGTTTTCATATCGAGATAGGGGTCGTATTTACGGAACCGCAAAGACTATGGAAGAAAATATACATATGAATTCTTCAGGGATAGATTGTTACGTGTCTACTTTCGGAGGAATAGTGAATTATGAAACAGATAAAGGATTCAATAACATACGAATCAAAAAGAACTTTACTCTGCTAATTGGGACTACTGGCGTAAAACATGCAACAGGACAAGTGGTATCGCAGGTTAGTCAGTTTAGGGAAAAAAATTTAACGCTCTTTAAAGACCTTTCTTCGAAGGCCCGTATGATCTGCACGAGGGCCCTGGATTCAATTCTTAAAGGCAATGAAGTAGAACTTGGCAAGCTGTTAACAGAAAATCAAAAGCTATTGACCCTCCTAGGCGTATCACATCCTGTTATTGAAAAATTAATTGAAAGATGTCTAGACAACGGAGCTTTGGGCGCTAAATTGACAGGCGCAGGTAGAGGAGGAGCGATTATAGCACTGATCCCTTCAGAATCATGCAAGGAGATCTCAGATAGAATTAGCAAAGGCTCAGAAAAGTGGATGCTAGTTGAATTTGATCATAATGGCGTAGCTTTTGGTTAATTCTAACAAATTATCAAAATTTAAATTTATTTAAAAAAACCTACCCTTAATGCGGCAGGAACTTGTTCTAATTAAACTAGGAGGCTCCGTTGTCACCCACAAAGAAAGAGCTATGACTATCAATAAGAGAGCCATAAATCGAATCATTGAGTCACTCTTAACTGTAAAAGTTCCAATCATACTTATTCACGGCGGCGGATCGTTTGGTCACTACTGGTCTATAAAATATGGAATGCATTCGAAACCCGATCGATATTCGTCAGAAGGTATTGCCGTCGTTCACGAATCAATGATTTCATTAAACCAATTTATAATCAAATCAATGTTAAAGTTAAAAATGAACCCATATCCTATTTCCCCATTTTCGTTTATTTTGGGTAAAAAACCATTGTTGAAAAAAATTTTTGAATTGGCTCATATGACTAAAGATAAGATTGTACCAGTAACGTACGGTGACGTTGTGTACACATCATGTCATAAATACTCAATTTTGTCTGGTGATGAATTGATGACTATGATTTCCACGGTATTAAGACCAAAAAAGGTAATTTTCGCTATTAACGTAGATGGGATATACAAAGATCCTCAAACTAAGAATGTAATACATACAATTGATGAAAAAGCACTTATCAAATTTTCAGATGTCAAATTAGATATAACTGGAGGTATGAGAAGAAAAGTTCGAGAAGCATCAAAGATTTCACTTGCCGGAATGGACGTGCATTTTGTAAATGGTTTCAAACCTGAGAGACTCTTAAACATAATCGAGAACACACAAACGGAAGGTACAGTAATAAAGGGAAAAAGGTCCAGTATCGGAAATGCCCGACGAATCTGACTTTCCTTCAGATATTGAGGTTATAAAACAACGCAAAAAAGAAGGAATAGTTATTCCTTTAACTAGGAACGTTCAAGCAAAAGAATCTTCAACGTATTTAGAAGATGTCAAATTAATCCATAATGCATTACCAGAAATCGATTACGATAAGATCAATATCAGTCAAAAATTTCTTAACTACAATTTCAGTGCCCCAATTATCATTGATTCTATGACTGGGGGAACTCCAGAAGCAACTAAAATAAATTCAAGGCTTTCCTTAGTTGCAGAAAAATTTGGTCTGGGTATGGGCCTTGGAAGTCAAAGGGCCGGACTGTTGAGCAGCGAGCTTTCAGAAACTTATTCAATTGCAAGATCTAATGCACCGAGTTCATTTCTCGTTGCGAATATAGGAGGAGCGCAGCTTTCTAAAGGGCTAAAAATTCAAGATATAGAGAAAATGATTGACATGATTGAAGCAAATGCACTTGTTGTCCACTTGAATCCTCTTCAAGAACTAATTCAACCAGAAGGAGAACCAAAATACAAAGGTGTTTTGTCAAAAATTAAAGATATTTGTGAAAATTTTGATATTCCTATAATAGTAAAAGAGGTGGGGGCTGGTATTTCTATGGAAGTTGCTAAAAGACTAGAATCTGCCGGGGTTTCAGCTATTAATATCGCTGGTTCCGGAGGAACCAGCTGGGCTGGCGTAGAAAAATTAAGGGCAGAAACAGCACATGATGCTGATAAGATAAATTTGGGAGAATTATTCTGGGATTGGGGTATCCCGACAGCGTTAAGCTTAATGGAAGTGAGAAATTCAGTTAAACTACCGATTATTGCTTCAGGTGGAATCCGAAATGGCCTGGAAATTGCAAAGTGCATCACACTAGGGGCAAACATGTGCGGAATGGCCTTCCCGTTCCTTAAACATGCTTCAAAATCATTAGAAAGCTTGCGTAAATTTACTGATAAAACACTAACCGAACTAAAAAGTACAATGTTTCTTGTGGGATCCAAAAATATAGCTGAATTAAGCAAGTCAAGATTCATAGTTACTGGAGAATTAGCAAAGGTGAAAAAATGGATACTTTAAAATCTGATCTCAATGACGTGGTATCACGAGTAAGAAAATTTACACTATCTGTTCTTGATGGTCAACCAATTAGATTGTATGACGCAGCCAGTGCATATTTGACTAGTGGGGGAAAGAAACTCAGGCCATTTATGGTTATAAAGAGTTGTGAAATGTTTGCCGGAGAAGAAGAAAAAGCGTTACCTGCAGCAGCTGCCGTTGAACTAATCCATAATTTTTCGCTGATACACGACGATATCATGGATAATGATGATATTCGTCATGGGACGTCTACAGTCCATAAAAAGTATGGATTACCTATTGCCCTTATAGCAGGAGATATTTTATTTTCCAAAGCATTTCAAATACTATCTGTATACGGAAAGAAAATGGGACATGATGATACCATAATAGCGGAGATGAATAGAATTCTGTCTACAGCATGTGTAGATGTCTGCGAAGGTCAAGGTCTCGATATTCAAATGGCATCCAGTAACAAGATTCCGACTATAAATGAATACGTTGGCATGATACGAAAAAAAACTGCTTCTCTCTTCGAAGTCTCTTGTGCGCTAGGCGTTCTGTGCTCTGCAAAGCCTCTTGCCGGTAACGTAGACAACCTTTCTAAGTTTGGACGATTTACTGGAATAGCCTTTCAGCTAATAGATGACCTAATAGGTGTGACGGGTGATCCTAAACTCACAGGAAAAGCGGTTGGAAATGACATAAGGGAAGGGAAAAAAACCTATCCGATCTTGTTAGCATTAGAGAATGCTGACACTTATAAACGAGAAAAAATTATGAAGGTTTTTGGATATAAAGCAGCGAATCGCGATTATGTTGAGGACGCTGTTTATGCAATATCTTCATTGAACATAGCAGAAGAAGTGAGGAGAACAGCTCATCAGAATATGGTTAAAGCTTTTGAATCCATAAAAAAATATGATGAAACTAGTGCAAAAAATGCTCTCATATCTTCTGCAAAGTTTATAGTAGAAAGGAGTTTATAGACTTATGAACAGTAACGAAGATATCCACAGATTAGTTAATGCTATAGCGCTAAAAAATGCCTCTGAACATTCTGGAAGTACAAACGTAAATACTGTCCTTTCCAGGATACTTAGCTTGAAGCCTGAATTAAAAAGCCAATTAAAGAGCCTCATAGAAGAAATAAGGATAGTTGTAGATTCCGTAAATAGGTTAGAATTAGAACAACAGAAAAAATCTTTAGAAGATTTAAGCTCTGTTGATACCATACCAGGTTCGAAAGCTAGACGGGATACTATCCAATCTCGTATGCTTCCTGAACTTCAAATGACTGGTAATGGAGTAGTAACCAGATTTCCACCAGAACCTAATGGCTACCCTCATATAGGTCATGCAAAAGCGGTCATTATAGATGATGAATACGCCAGGATGTACAATGGTAAATTGATTCTACGTTTTGATGATACTAATCCAATGAACGAAAAACTAGAGTACTATGAAGCCATAAAGAATGATTTAGAATGGTTAGGAATTAAACCTGACATTATAAAAAATACATCTGATGACATACTCATTCTGCATGAATACGGGAAAAAATTAACAGGGGCTGGAGATGCTTATGTGTGTACATGCGATAGTAACAAAATTCACAAGTTGAGAATGCAACAACTTGAGTGTTCGTGTAGGGTGAATATTGATAATTCAACCAATAACCTTGAGAGATTGGATAAATTCTTTGACGGCACGTACCATCAAAACGAAGCCATAATTAGATACAGGGGAAATATGCAGGATAAAAATACAGTCATGAGAGACCCGACACTCTTCAGAATCATGGAAGCGCCACATCCTCTTTTGGGTAATAAAGTTCAAATATGGCCCACATACGATTTTGCGGCACCGGTTGAAGATAGCCTTGACGGAGTTAGCCACGCATTAAGGACTAAGGAGTATGAATTGCGTAATACGTTATATCTATCGATACTTGATAGATTGAAATTAAGGAAACCATTAGTTGTTGAATTTTCAAGACTAGAATTTGAGAACATGCCAGTTTCTAAAAGAAAAATTAAACAATTGTTAGACGATGGTGCTATCACAAGTTGGGATGATCCTCGCCTACTCACTCTATCAGCAATGCGCAAGAGGGGATTTGATCCCAAGGCAATTAGAAGTTTTGTGTTGAGCTTGGGCCTAACTTTGGCAGAAACAAAACCCCCATTTCAGACATTGGAATCGATGAATAGAAAAATAATTGATCCCTTATCAATTCGATTATTTTTTGTGAAGGATCCCATAATGGTAACTGTCGATGGCACCAAAGATATGAAGGTAACATTAAACAATCATCCAACAAATAATCTTGGAAAAAGAGAAGTTGAAGTTTCCACTGTTTTTTACATTTCGAATGATGACGCTAACCTCCTTGTAGAAGGTGAACAAATCAGACTAATGGAGTTGTATAATATAAGAATAGAAAGAATAGTGGTGGAGCATGGTAAAAATAAAGCAATTACTGCTTCTTATCTTAGCAATGAGATATTTCGAAATATGAAGAAAATACAATGGGTATCAGATAAGAGTATGACAAAATACAATATTTTAATCCCAAATGAGTTGTATCAAAATGACAAGTTCAACCCACGTAGCTTAGAAAACGCTGAAGGATTAGCTGAGGCTTTTGTATTGCAATTAAAGCCCCATACTCCGATACAATTTATTAGATTTGGTTTTTGTATAACTGAGTATAATAAATCATCTGCAATTTTTATACATAGGTAAATAAATTGAAAATAGGTAGTATCAGGATAAAAGGTTTGGGAGAAACATATGGAATAATCTCTTCGGATGGTAAAAATCTTATTACAAAGCTCGATTTTCAAGAACAGACGGGTGTACCAATTCCCCAAACAATTAAGGAATTTATACTTAGAGGATGGATAAATGAAGTGAAAAAGTATATTAACGATATTACTTTTAGTAACAAACTTAATGAAGCTGACCTACTCGCTCCAATTCCAGACCCATCAAAAATAATTTGTTTAGCATTCAACTATTATGATCACGCAAGGGATGCTGGACTTACTCCTTCAGATGAACCGGTTATTTTTATTAAACCAAGAACCGCATTGAACGACCCATTTAATGATGTTATATGTCCGTCTTTTGTAGAACGGCTTGATTATGAAGCAGAACTGGCAGTAATAATTGGAAAGAACAGTAAAAATATCGAACCGGGTAATGCCGCTGATTGCATATTTGGATATACTATCCTGCATGACGTTTCTGCAAGAGATATCCAATTCAAGGATAAGCAGTTTACTAGAGGTAAGGGTATTGACACTTTTGCACCGTGTGGGCCTTGGATAACAACAAAGGATGAAATCAACAACCCTCAAAATCTACAAATTGTTACAAAGGTGAATGGGGAAATTAGGCAAAATTCTTCCAGTAGTAAGATGGTAATTTCAATCGAAAGAATTATTTCGAGCCTTAGTAAAGTAATGACATTGGAAGCTGGAGATATTATATCCACAGGAACTCCAGCAGGGGTTGCAATGTCAATGAAAGAACCAAAGTATCTAAGAAACGGCGCTATCGTGGAAATAACAATTGAAAATTTAGGAACTATTAGAAATCGAATAACCTTTGCATAGTATGAAATTACAAGTTATCATCATTACAAATCTTCCTTAAGCGAACTACCTCTCCTTCCAAAATATGACTGTAAGTCTTGTATAATTCCATTAAGGTGGATCTGATACTAGCTAATTGAATTGAGATATTAAGAGACTGTAAACATGTATCCATTGAACGTTCTGTTGCAAATAAATTCATTGATTCCTTAAAAGATTCTAGTAATAATTCATGTTCTGAACTATTTTCATTAATCATTTTTTCAAGATCCTCCACACTTTTTGAATCATTTTTTGGAAAATTGTGCAATTTGAACATATTATTTCCATATTGATATTGAGAAATATATTCGGATCACTTGTTCTAAGCCAATTTTTTAAGAAATCTTGGACGTAAGAAGTTTAAATTAATAATGTATTTATTTGCCGATTCGAGTTCAAAGATGTATGGTGGTAGACAATAAGGGCATAATATCCTACATACGTGTATTAAAGGAAGATTTGATGATATTCAGAATAAAACCATCCGAAGGTAATGTTCCCGATTTTAAAGCTGGTCAATTCGTAACAATAGGACTTCACGTGCCTTCTGAAGGAAAGATAATAAGAAGGGCCTATTCGATAGCTTCACCCCCAGAACAAAAAGATGTATTTGAATTAGTTGTGAGGTGGGTAAAGAAGCCAGTTCCTGGACGCTTAACCACTGAATTATTCAATAGAAGGGAATTAGACGAAATATTATGGGTAAAACCAACAGGGGCCTTTACCATAGATGATAAGAAACATGATGGTACTCCTGACAACAGAAGAATGGTCCTTATTGGTGGAGGAACAGGACTAGCTCCTTTTATATCATATGCACTTCATCTAAAGGCAACGAACAGTAAGCGGGAGATTGTTATTTTGCATGGCGCCAGTTATGTTGACGAGCTTAGTTATAGGGAGCTCTTGACTGATCTTGAAAATGAAAGTTTGGACAGCGGAAAAGACAAGTGGAATTTCAAGTATCGTGCCAGTATAAGTAGACCTCAAGAATGGTTCAATAGAAGTTGGAATGGACAGAAGGGGAGAGTTGAAACATTTTTACGACCAAAATTAGGAACGGATAAGTCTCCTCTTGAAGAGATGGTTGGAGAGTCAGTTACTCCTGATAATACTATCTTTTACGTCTGTGGGTGGCAGGGAACAGTTGATGGTGCATTAGATTTTCTGATACCGAAAGGATTTGTAACTGAAAGAAATAAGAGAAAAGACGGAAGTTATGATCTAAAGTTTGAATCTTATGGATAGATTCAGAAAAGCAGATGTATCAAGTTACTTTTCAAACCTTAACCTTATATCAAGGATAAAAGTGAGCATTAGTAGACATGAAATTTGAGTACGAAGAATTTTCCACTATTGAAGAATTTTTCTTATATCTTGTATCCGTTGCACCGTATATGAAACAGGTACTACCCGCTAGTTCGTATAAGGGATACGTATTTTCGATTCTTCCCCTAACCCCTGTTTCTGGCGATATTCTTATGATGGTTTATGCGAAAGGAAATATGGAGCCGGGATTAATAGAATTCGATATTTCAACCAGGAAGTACAAAACCGTCCCATCGGTTGAGAGAGCTGATAAGAACTATTTCATTATATTAAAGCCAAAGTTAGCAACAATTGCCGATAGTGCCATTAAAGCAATTGAAAGTTTTGGCAAGAGTTAGAGATAAAGATAATCTTCCGTTCTATAATTTTGGAGATATTGATTCTGACACAGATCTACTCCTAGAATATCTCTCGACTATATCTTCTGGAATCTGGCCATTAAACAATCGTTTTGACAAACCCTTTAAGTATCTCATAATTGCCCATGTCCCAGCCTTTATCAATAATGCCATGAAGACCTTCATAGCAGGTCCATAAGTCTTATTTCGAATAATTATTGGGATTATGTCATTTATGACTTTTAAATTAAATTGCCAACACTTCCAAAATAAGGTAAATTGTGATTCATTCAAATTCCCAAAATGCATCGAATTTCTTTCAGAAAAATCTTGGTACAAAAGTGGGGCCACAAGACCGCTCAATTTCATACGACTAAAATCATCTATCAAATCAATCGTGTATTGCGTTTCGTCCGGAGTTTCATCGGGCCATCCAATAATTAATGTCAGGGCTGGAAACCAGTGATTTTCGTTCAAAATCTTGCATCCTTCTCTCACTACTGCACCCCATTCGTCAGGTTGATAGGGTTTTGTCTTTACGCCAAGATGTTTTTTAACCATTCGAGGGGCTACTGTTTCAACGCCAAGATTTGTAGCTAGCCACCTACCATTCGAATCCATGTCATTTATCTTAGAGAGGTCTCTTATTAGATCAGGAGAAGATGCAACAGCAGATAACGTCATGTGAGTAGTTCCTATAAAATTTGCGCCTGTTTCCTTTAACCCCCTCCAGAGATACTTAATAGCGTCTGCATTAGGAATGAAATCCTTATTATCACAACCATATAGTAACATTTCATCCGATTGGAGCCAGATGGAATCAAATCCGTACTTTAGGTTTATTCTCGCTTCATCCTGTAATCTCCCTAATGGAATATCTTTCTTCGATCGTTTATTTACATCGCAAAAGTCACAACCTCTTCCACAACCCCTCATTGCCTCGACCAGTGAGTTTACCGTCGGGCCTTGAATCGGAGGAATGTTTTCAATATTTCTTACAAATGTATGAAGCAGCTCTGGTGCATCCCCAGATTCAAGATCGTGAAAAAGGTCCAATGCAAGTTCATCTGCTTCTCCTATTACTACGGTGTCAATACCATGTATTTTCATTCTGTCAGGTTTCGCAAGTTCCCACGAACCGTTTCCGCCTACTACAACCTTAAAACCGTATTTCTTTTTTAATTGAATAACAGAAGCACACATTTTCTTGAATTTCATTGCAACATATGATAATTTTTCAGGCGACATAGTTGTCGTTACTGGCGCCATACCTAAAGGGTCCATAACGTTAACTCCCACTACAGTGGTATTAGGACCAATGGACTTTTCCAACATCTCTGGGTGAGATATTATGATTTCGTCTCTTTGATATTCCTTTAATAACGCACTTTCTATTCTACGAAGACCGCATTGAGCTACTTTTACCTCACCTGTAATTTTATTAGTCTCTACGCTCGGACAGAATAACTTGTCAAAAACAAATTCCGGTATCAATTCATAAGGGCCACACGCAATAAAACCATAAAGAAAATTACCTCGATAATTTGTCATAAGACTACGGTCAGCTGTTAACACTATACGTTTTCCGTTTGACAACTAGACTAATCCTCAAATTCGTTTACGTATTTGGATATAAATCTATTACTATACTGTTACCAACATTCATTATTTAATAAAGTCCGGTTCGATGACCCTTTATCAATATTGATTTAAGTTGTCTGTGAGCCAAAATATTAAGGGCGTTGGTAAAAGAAACCCACTTGTAAGATGCATGTTCATAAGAAATTACTATTTCTCGTGTAGGAGTCGTCGCAAAATAGAACTTGACTTCTTTATGAGATCTTATGCCATTTAACTTCATGTAAGAATACCTTATTGTTCCAATAAATGACATTATATCGAGAAATCGTATTCCAGTCTCTTCCCTTACTTCTCTAATTAATGTATCAAGCTCTGATTCCCCATGTTCTTTATGGCCTTGAGGAAACCCCCATAATCCTCTTCTGTTCTTAAGAATTAGGAATTCAGGTTCTTTAAGTGAGATCGGTGGATTGTATCTTATTACAGCACCGATAGAAGTCTCCAGAAATACTCCACCTCTTTACTGTAGTATAAAAAGCCAATTATAATTTTTATCCAAGATTTTAAAACCAACACATCCTATAACCCAATTTCATAAAGTTGTACTTAATCATAAAGACATAATTAACGCAAAGATATTAATGTCTAGATCTAAGGCGAAGACATGGGCCGATCGTCTAGTCCGGTAGGATACGGCATTGGCATTGCTGAGGTCGTGGGTTCGAATCCCACTCGGTCCACCATAATAAGACTTGATAATCAATTAATCAACTGAAATTTTTTTCAACAAAGGTAGAATTTGTGAACTGCTGATAATGTATTTATTTATAAAATTAGTAATCATATAATATTGTATTTTGTAAATTGGCAACGTGAAATCTCTATTGTAGAGTTGAATGGAGAAAAGGTAGTTGTCAAGCGGAATAAACTAAGTAAAAATTTGCATGATTATCTTCTTTCTATTACATATACAATATTGTCAATTCTTCTTGTTCATCCCTCAGCTCCTCCAGAACTTGGAAGCAAGTTGACCATTAATGAGGGATTTAAAATGAGGGAAAAATTACGTCTGATGGGCATTCCTACGCCTTCCTTAATATCTCTCACAAGTAATTTACTTATCGAAGATTATATTGTCGGAGGAAATTTGCACGAAGCTCTATCAAAAGGAAGAGACTCATCGTTAGCACATAGTGCTGGAATCATTACAGGCAGACTCCATAGGTCAGGTTACTCATTCATAGATAATAAGTCTCAAAATTATCTTGTAACATTTTCTGGAAAAGTATTGCGGACTGATTTGGCATTTATCCAGAGAAGGGGTTCAATTTTTGCGAAGAGCATGGACATAGGCTCGTTTCTGGCTAGTCTTTTATCATTGGATAGTAAAAGGTATAAGGAAATAGAAGATGCATTCTACAATGGGTATCAAACTGAGGTAAAAGGCAATATTCCCTACATTTCAATAATTTTAAGGAATATACTTGGCTTTGGGTTAAGTCTCAGTTCTAATTGGGTAAATAATATTCTGCAAAATCCTGAAAAATTAATGTCATATGGGAGGAAGTTCGGTTTTTCTGTCAAATCCCCCTGAACCAAATTTGCAATAGAAGCATTGGTCAGACTGCATGTAAGACAACCTTTGTATCAAAATGGCATGTATCTTTAATGCAAACTTTGTCATCAGTCTATACTTTAGCGGCATTGATGGAATGACCTCGTCAAAATAAACGTTATAGTGATCAGGACAAAATTTCAATGTAATTTGTGCCCTACTCTTGTGTTTGGAACTGTTGTTAGAAGATATATTTTTTGCTACGCTAATTTGTTCTCTAATATACTCATGTTTTGGACAAGGACAGTCTTTTCCTCCTGGATGTTTGTAAGCAGGTGTATTTTTCCAATCAAAATCTGGAAAATCTTTTTCAAATTCATCCATAAGACTAATCTTATAGTTCACTAATCAAATATATAGATATATCGAATTCTAGTTTTAGCATGAAAATGATAAAAGATATATTTTGAATATTTTTTAAAACACGATAGAAGTGTTAAAAGACCACAGCACAGACGCCAATAATAACTCATCCATAGTTGCAAATGTCGAAAGGAGCGGTGATAGCACGGAGGCGTTAAATAAGTATGTTAATTCAAATTTAAATACACTAATAAAATTTAAAAAAACACTTCTTGAAGAGCAGAAAACTGGAGAACAAAAGGTGGATTCACTTAATGAATCAATAGAATCTACCAAAAAGGAAATTGATAAGCAAAGAATGGACCTAGAAGAGCTGAGAACGCAGCTGAAGAAAGTAAATGAAATAAAAGAATCAGAATATGCAAGATTTATTGAGCTTAAAAATAATTTGATGGAAATTCGAAATAAAATGAAAAATTTGGATGAAAAGGCAAGTGAATCACTTGGACATAAGCTGCGAAAAGAAAGATATGATATGATAAATTTGGCAAAAAACCTTGAACAAATTGAAAAAGACATTCAAACAAAAAAACTAACTAAAGATGAAGAAAGACGATTGGTTGCACGCTCAAAGGAGATGGCTACAAGATTACACTCATTAAAAATGATTCATAAAAAAGAGGACGATTATCGGACAATTTCTATCCAGTACGACAAATTCAAATCTAAAATTAATTTAATATTTCGACAAAAATCCGAATTAGGAGATAAAATCGGCAAATTAAAAGGGAGTTTGGACAAATTGTTAAATTTGAGGGAAAGCCTATATGAAGAAAGAAGAAAAGCCAGAAGTGAATTAAGAGAAGCTGAAGCAAAGTTAGAAATGGTAAATACCCAGCTAAGTGCAATAGAATATAGACGTGCTAGGCAGGCAAGTTATAGAAAAAGGCCTGGTAGCCTTGCAGATAATCGTGATTTCAAATATGAAAACTCTCACGAACGAATGAGGCGCAATAAGGAAAATCTTGAACTTTTGAATACTGCAAAAGAAGCTGCACTTAAGAAGATGTCAACCGGCAGGAAGCTGACATTTGAGGAGATGAAGCTGATATACGACGACGAATCTCTACATGATTAGCCTAGGGTCTCCTTAAGTAACTAACTGAGGTAGAATTATGGCCATTGACGAGATAACTACATGGGAAGGTATTGATCTTGTAAGACTTGCCAGAAAATCTGTAGAGTCTTTTATCAAAAACAAGAAAATAATCAATTCTAACAACAGTAACAAAAAGGCAGGAGTGTTTGTTACAATTTACCATGTTAATAATATGAGCGATGAAAAAATTCTACGTGGCTGCATTGGTTACGTCTCTCCTTCAAATAATATTTATAATTCCGTTATTGCCGCTACGATAAATGCCGCTACTGAAGATCCTCGATTCATTGCCATCAGTGAAAAAGAATTGAATGAGGTGATTTTTGAAGTCTCCGTGTTAACCAAACCATCCTTAATTCAAATAGAGAATACCGATGAGTCAATAAAAAAGATAGTTATTGGAAGGGATGGGCTTCTGTTGGAAAGTAGGTATGGTTCTGGTTTGTTTCTTCCTCAAGTTCCTGTTGAACAGAAATGGAATAATCGAGAATATCTTTCAAATTTATGTTACAAGGCAGGTGCACCCTCTGACGCCTGGCTATTAGATGATTCAAAGCTATACACATTTTGTTCATTAATATTTAGAGAAAGATCACCAAATAGCGAAATCATCGCACAAAACCCTGAAAACGGCTTGACAGATTAACTTACCTTTTCATTAGTTCACTTTCATTTTGAATGTGCTTTTATGGTATATATGATATTTAATCCAGAGATGATTCAATTCAATATATAATAAAGTGTCAATATTGAAAATCATGGCAATGGCAAGAGCATATTTAGCACCATATGGTGTCGGTCTAGGTCATGCCAGTAGATTACTCTCAATCTCTGAACGTCTTAAGAAAGATAACATAACGATTAAATTCTCTTCCTATGGGGAGGCAGTATCTTATATTAATAATCATGGGTATGAATGTGCCGAGGTACCCCCAATAGAATTTGCATGGGGTAAAAGTGGATTTTCAATAAAGAATAGTATTGCAAATATACCGCTATGGCTTTCAAATTTTGCAAGGCAGCTTGCTCAAGAAACAAGAAACATTTCGTCATTCAATCCGGGCATAGTTGTTTCAGATTCAAGGCTATCTCCTTTAGTCACATCAAAAATTCTAGGCGTGCCTTCAATTGTAATTCTTAATCAAATAAAGCTTTTATTATCACCTAGAATCAGGGAATTCAAGGCCGCAAGAATTTTCGAGAATTTAAATGGAGAATTTTTTGGGAGCGTCTGGAGTATGGCAGAAAAATTGCTAATTCCAGATCTTCCACCACCATACACTATAGCAGAACACAACATTTGGAATTTAGAATCTGCAAAAAAGAAAATGCATTACATTGGGTTTACGACATCAAAATGGCATGAGGATGAGCATGCAATGACTAAAGTCATGGATTCTTTGCAATTGGACAAGAAAAAACCAATAGTATTTATGCATATTAGTGGCCCTTATGAAACACGCCAGGAATTAATTTCAACAATCATAGATGGATCAAAATACTTTAGAAAGGACTTACAATTCATAATTTCTGAGGGTAAGCCGAATGGAAGTATAATACCAAGACGAATTTCTTCTTTGGGGTGGTATTATGAATGGTGTCCAGTAAGGGATGAAATCTTCGCCTTGAGTGATTTGATTGTAATAAGGGGAGGTCACGAGGCAATTTCGCATGCAATAGAGCATGGAAAACCTATTGTGACAATTCCAATTCAAAATCATGGAGAACAACTTGGGAATTCAGAGAAAGTCGAAAGATTGAAAATTGGAATAAAACTTGAAGAGTCAAATGCGGATGGTTATCATATAGCAGAGTCAATTCATAAGATATTAGACAATCAATCCTATCTCGAGAACGTTCTGAAAATAAAGGCTGTTACAGAGGGCTATGATGGGATTAATAACACTCTCGACATAATTAAATCGATTATCTAGTTTTACCACATGAAACCCCCGTGTAAAAAATGGTATAGGGCGACCAATGCCCTATATTAGCTGATTACCCAGACCAGCAACATTATTTAGACTTATCACATGTGCTTGGATGAAAGATCTTTTATTGCTAATTCAATATTGTTTTTATCATGAGCATTTGGGCATTGGACTAGATAAGAAGTTAGATCTGAGATTGCACCTCTGTTGTCATTTAAATTCAATCTAACAATCCCCCTATTCTTATAGATGGGACCAAATCTATTTGGATTAATAGAAATTGCCAATGAATAATATTTTTCAGCTAGTGAGTAATCCTCTTTTCGGAGATAATAATTTCCAATCCCTCGATAAGCAAGGTAAAATTTTGGATTCAATTTGATGCATTCTTCAAAGCAGTCCTTTGCATCATCAGATTTTAATTCGTTGTAAACCGATCCTAACATACCGAAAGCAAATTCATTATTTTTGTTTAAGTCAATAGCATTTTTCAAATTCTCGATTGCTTTAGCTGTACTTTCTACATAAAGTAACCTCTCAGCTTCGAAGCAAAGCCGGTATGAATGATTCGCATTAGAATTCTCCTTATCATGGATATCCTTCATATCTTTAGGAATAATCATGATGTCCAACGATCCATCCTGCTCCCATAGCTCCAGGAATTTTTTTTCAGGTATTGATCCTACAGTATCTGGCTCGGGTACATAGGTAATTATTCTGTTCTCATTTGTATCGTATCCTGTAACAACAGTTGCATGTTGAATTGTGTCCATTAAACCTGGGATTATGATTATGGAAGGGATACCCTGATCTATCTTTTTCTTCACATCCCCCAGAGTGCTTTTAATTATCATAGCTGAAAATCCACGAGTCTCAGCAATTTCAATTCCCTCAATAAAGATTGAGCCTTTTCTGACTTTGTATTTTCTTGATCGGTCTTCTGCTTCTCTCTCTAGATCATATTCACCCCAATAATTTAAAATTACGTTTATCGCTAACGGAAGACAAACCAGGTCTTTTTTGTTTTCGACTAATGGAAGGATTAACGTGTGTTCACTATCAAATTTCAATAGTTAGAATCAGAGAAGGGCAAAATAAAATCCTTGTTACAAATTTACAAAATTTTGAATAAGCTCTATACCGCAATCTCCGCTTTTTTCAGGATGGAACTGCGTACCAAAGATTTTTTTGGAGCTGTGACAAAGAATTTCAAATTTTGATGTGGCGGAGCTTGCAATACGAACAAAGTCTTCTGGCAAATGAGAAATAACGTATGCATGGCTTTCATATACATCATAGTGCGTCCCTTTTAATAATTTGATTGGCTTTTCAATTCTAATTTTGTTCAGCCCTTGAATGTATTCCGATTTTTGTATTGAACCACCAAATGTAAGAGCAATTATTTCTGCGCCATAACATATGCCCAATAGTGGAATTTCATCATTAAAACAAATTTTTGAAATTTTTGAATTAACGGCGTTGATTTGTTTTTTATTTTTTTGACGTCCCGACAGAATAACTTTTTCATAATTAGAAGGTGAGAATTCCTCATCAAATCTCTTAATCGCATGTCGCTGTCCTATCTGATCTAAGCATAGGGATAAATCCTTCACATAAGGGGATCCGTTGTCAATGATAAGTACATTCAAATACTAACTTACGAGCATGAGAGTCTGTAATAATAATTATACTCTATCTTCCAATACATTGAATTACGAGCAGTTTTATCAACATGATTAATACGAATGAGAGTTCTCTTCTATTTCGTTATTCATATTTTATTGTTATTGGTTTTTAGAAATTGTAGCCAATCCCTTACAAATTAGATATGCTGCAACATATGATGGAACTTTTTCTATTGTGTTGTCCAATTTGAAATTACAATTTTTAAGATTAATCTTCAGCTTGGTCTTTAAGTCTATATAAACTTCGGAATCGTTCAACTTGCATGCGTCGTTATTTGGATTAAATGATTCTAAATCATTGCATTTCATTTTCGTTAAGCCGCTCTTTCCGTTTATGCTGTCGGGTAATCTAAAAACTCTGTGTATGTCATTGGTAACTTGGCTATCAATTTGTACTCCAAACTTTTTGGTAATTTTATTAATTTCATGCCTAAAACCTTCATAGCCCCCACTTGATTCGACTATATGTCTAAGTTTCAATTCTGATTTTTGAGTTATTCCCAAGCTGGATGAGATTTTTTTTCGCCATCCAGTTATTATACCACTCTTGGGCAACTTTATCAAGAAACCATTTCCATATTTCCTGACTCCGATGCTTTCACACATAAAACCATTTCCGATGATATAATCGGTCACATTAGCTCTTGAATTTGAATCAAGATTTCTTATATTGGGATCATTTACATGAAAGTGAAATCCTGCATTTCCAGAAAAGAATATCTCTATAAACTTATCCTGTATTCCAAGGTCAGAGCGCAAGAATTCATGCAACCTTCCTGCTTCCTTTTTTATTGCGGTAAAACACCTTTTGCAGGGTATTGAGATATCGTTTGTTTTCCCCTTATCGCAATTGACACATAGTTTATGCTCTGAATTCACAAAACCGCATGAATTACAAATGTAGTAAGTATGATCTTGAAGACATGGAATATCCAAGTCTTTGACATCGATATCGAATATGAGATCAGCACCTTCCCACTGCTTTTCATCAATAGGATTTGATGGGAATCCATAATATGCATTTGAATAATATACGTCAAGAGGAACATTTCGTACTAATTCTGCCACAAGTTCTCCAATATTCTTAAAAGAAAGATGTCTAATTACCATTGAATCAAATTTTCTGTATCCAAATTCCCTTTTTTCTATTGAATATAAATATGGAAAGTATTTGTTCTCAAAATAATATTTCCTAAAGATATCCGTAAGAAATTTAATATTTTCATTTGTATATTTGAATTGATTCAATTACGTTAATTTCCTTCTCCCAAATTGAATGGGATTTATCAGATTTTCACATTCTTTAATTGCAAAACATAAATCTTCACTTCTTAACTTGTCGCAAGAAGGCACTGAATATTTTATGTGGCTGCCTTTCTTTCCTGCAAGGTGTTCTACCTGATATCTAGTTATTTTCTCATTGTAATCAGGAGAATTCTTGAATATCTCGATTACATCTTCCTCTGTTTTACCAATAGCCAGCAAATAAGTTGCTAACATGAATCTAGCAGAATGTGGAAGATTTTCACCTTTGTTTATTATCTCCATGGCATGTTTTATGCACGGAGGATACTCCAATATTTTGAACTGGTTGCGGTGAACATAGTGTCCCGAATATTTCTTTCTTAGTTCATCTGCTTTGGATTTTATTAAAATTGGCACTTCAGAGACTTTCATATTTTTTATTCGAGTATAGATCAAATTGCTTAGTTCATTTCGAACTAATCTTACTGCCTCATCAGTATCAAGATATACAAACCCATCTTTTACTGACCTATTAATCAATTTCCATTCTTGCTCATGCATCCTTGAAGCCCTATGTAAATAATCGGGAACGCTCAACTTGCAGATACTTGTCGTTGAATCGACATCTAAATCGATTTTAAATAAGTCTTGGAAGATCTTCTGAACGAGTAGTTTCTTTTTTTGCGAAGATCTCTCACTACTCAAATCTGTAGAGAGGAATTTTTCAACTCTCATAGCTTCGAATAGTGAACATTTTCTTGATATTTCTTCGAGCCCAATTGATTTTATGAGTAATAGCGAAACCAAAAATGTCATAATTTCAATTTCATATTCATCCAAATTTGAGTAAATTTTCCCACTAAGCTCACTATCCAATTTTTCCACTGCCCTATTTATTATGTGGATCATTTCAGGACGATCAAATTCTTCAAAGTCAAACTTTGTTTCTTGGATGTATAATGAAGCCTCTTGTAAGAACGGGTATTTTGCCAACTCAGACGATCCCAATTTTATTGACAATTCAGATTTGAACTATTAATACAAATTACTGTAATAAAAATAAATACAAAATACAAATCTTTAATATCCTAGTAACAAACTTACAAGCGTTTGAATCTTAGAGTTGGATTTCACGTTTCCATAGCGGGTGGAATACAAAACTCAATTACTAATGCTCTAGACATCGGATGTACAGCATTTCAGATTTTTACAAGGAGCCCCAGGCAGTGGCACTCTAAGGACCTTGTAGGTGGGGACGTAGAATTATTCAAAACCAATCTGAAAAAAAGTGGAATAGAGAAAAATTCAGTTGCTGTCCATATGCCTTATTTGCCTAACCCATCTGGTCCAGATGGGGAATTATTCGAAAAATCACTTAATTCATTTACAAGTGAGTTAATAAGATGTTCCCAATTAGGTATTGAATATCTTGTAATACATCTAGGAAGCCATAAGGACATGGGCAGAGATCATGGTGTTAAACAGTTGTTAAAAAGTTGCGGCAAAGCGGTTGATAATTATAAATCAGCGTTCAAAAGGAAATTGGACGTTACTATTTTATTGGAAAATAGTGCAGGTCAAAAAGGTAGTATAGGAAGCAAACTTGAAGAATTAGGAGAAATTCTTGATAAACTTTCTAGTAATACATATTGCGTGTGTCTAGACACTTGTCACGCATTTGCATCTGGGTATGATTTGAGTAGTGAAGAGGCGTGTAAAGAATTTATTAGTGAATTTGACAGAACTGTCGGTCTAGGATCCCTCAAATTCATTCACTTGAATGATTCCAAATACGAAATTGGATCACATCTAGATAGGCACGAGCTGTTTGGCCATGGAAAAATAGGGGCAAAGGGATTAAGCACAATAATTAACGACAAAAAAATGGGAAACGTACCGATGGTAATGGAGCCTGAATTCGTGTCTATTGAAGAAGATGCCAAGAACCTTGCTTTAATACGTAAACTTAGAAAGTAGCTTAATTATCTTTATTCTAACTTTTCAATTAGTTCCGGAAATAAAAATAAATGCATGCTGAATCACAGAAATTAAGGGAATTAAATAAAAATGAACACTTATGACACCGTGATGAAATTGGCCCTTGAAAGAGGATTTTACTTTCCAAGCTGTGAAATTTACGCAGATGCCCATGCAGGATTCTGGGAATACGGGCCAACAGGTAACAACCTAAAAAATAAGTTCATTGAACTATGGAGGAGAGAGTTACTTCGACGTGATGATATGATAGAAATTGACGGTTCGCAAGTTATGAGCAGGAGCGTCTTTGTTGCTTCGGGTCATCTTGACAATTTTACAGATCCGATAATAAAGTGCAAAAAGTGTGGAGCAACTTTCAGGGCAGATAGATTTATTACTGAAAAAACCGGCAAGGAGATTCCAGAACTGCTTACTGGTAATGAAATTGATAAGATAATAAATGAATACGAATTGAGGTGCGCCAGATGTAATGGCAGTTTTCATGAATCAAATAGATTCAACATGATGTTTAAATTGGAAATTGGCCCTTCTAAGGAAGAGGCATATCTGAGGCCAGAAACTTGTCAGACAATATTTGTTGATTTCCCTAGAATTTTTAAGACGATGAGAGGAAGACTCCCTCTGGCAGTCGCCCAGGTTGGTAAATCTTTTAGAAATGAAATTGCACCAAGACAAAGTCTATTGAGATTGAGGGAATTTTATCAGGCAGAAATCGAGGTATTCTGCAATCCAAATAGACTAAATGAAATACCAAAATTTGAACAGGTTAAGGATACACGTCTTATATTGTCAATAAATAATTCAAGCCACTCAATCAGTGCTGAAGATGCCATACGCAAAGGCTATTTGCCAAACAAGCTCGTGGCCTATTATTTATCGCTCCTTTCTTCATTTTACAGTAAGACTGGAATTAACATGGAGCGTACTAGATTTAGGCAACTGTCGGATGAAGAAAAAGCATTTTATGCATCGACAGCTTTTGATTTTGAAGTAGAAACAAGCATCGGATGGATAGAGTTAGTGGCTTGCAATTATCGATCCGACTACGATTTAAAAAGACATAGTGAAATAAGCAAACAAAACCTGCACGTCGTAGATCCATCAGATAATACTAAAGTTTTACCCCACTTGTTTGAATTGTCAATGGGAATAGATAGAAGTATTTACTCAATATTAGATCACTCCTACTATGAAGATAAAGAAGCTGATAGGGTTGTATTAAAACTGGTTCCTCAATTAGCTCCAGTACTTGTTGGAGTTTTTCCCCTTGTGACAAAAGATGGTCTACGCGAAAAAGCTCAGGTAATTTATTCAAAGTTAAAATTAGATTATTCTGCTTTTTATGACGAGTCAGGTTCCATAGGCAGGCGATATAGAAGGCTCGAAGAAATTGGAGCACCCTTTGCCCTAACCGTTGATAATCAAACTATGAAGGATGACACGGTCACAATAAGAAATAGAGACACGATGTTACAAGAAAGGGTAAAGGTTTCAGAAATTGCTGTTTTTCTTGACGCAAATAAATAATGAAAGTGAGTAAGCTCTTTTCATAGACTCCGCTAGCAATGTATCTAATTGCATCAATAATATCAACGGACAGCTTTGCCTTGGCGCATAAGGCTTTTAGGGCGAAGTGATAACAATAACAATTTAGCAGACTGTGATTTTGATGTATGTTACTTTTGATAAAGTGGTATTTGCACTCATTGGTGTAATCATCATTGTTGGAATATCCCTATTAACGACCCAAGTGCTTGGGACAAAATTTACTGCTTCCATGTCAGGAGATCAAGTTGCTCCTCCAACAGATACCGACATAAACGGGACTGCCTCATTTAGAAGCACTACACACGATAGCGTGATAAAGTACAAGATAAAGATTGGAGGCACTTCGGATGTATCAGGCGCGCAAATTCATCTAGGTAAAAAGGGAGAAAATGGCGAGACTGTGGTAGATCTTTTGAAAGACAGCAAAAAGAATGGTATAAGTCTTGAAACTTCAATAAGGGGAAACATAACAAGCTCGGAACTAAAGGGATCACTCAAAGGCAAACAATTGATTGAATTAATTTCAGCTATGAAAAAAGGTAATGCTTATGTGAATATTGATACGCCGTATCACGACAACGGTGAGATTAGAGGTCAAATTATAACACTTAACAATCATAATTCGACAGTAGGCAAATGAATGACTTTAGTTATTTGCTGTACAAGAAAGGCCTAAGGAATAATTACTACACCAAGTTCACTTTTAAGTAGTTAGAACCGTTCTACACTACATTGATATATGCTTGAATCCAAAAACCCGTAGACCAAAATATGGGAAAACAAGATCCTAATCCTCTCCCTTATGGAGCGTTGCAATATTATCAAGTACATTATTTGATTGAACCAGTGAAAATATCCAATCCATCATCCTATATGGCAAAGTGTAGGTCAAAAACAAATGGGCATTTAGGAAACAAAAGAGTTATTGACATCGAATGGATCGGGGGTAGACTGGCTGAGAGGTTGGCATCAGATAAAGAACTCACTGAAATGCTAAAACCGTTCATTATCAAAGAAGGTGAGATTAGTATCGATCCGCAAACAGATAGGATAAGAGTGTACTCCAAATGGAAAAGAGAAGATAAACTAGAATTCGATCCTGAATTCTTTCAGGTGATTGAAAGAATTGCAAAAGTCATAAAAAAATTAGAGTCATAAACAGAAATTCGTTCTGGTCATGTTACGGAATTTGACAATATTTATTTGTCATAATTAAAAATAGTCATACCTTAAGACTAACCAATTTTGTCATTCAGACTAAATTCAATATGTACATATTAAGGAACAGTAATGGAAGCTTATGGTGGGTAACTCTTCCAAATTAATTCAAGATAGCAAAATAGTTAGAAAGATAAAGGACGGTAAGTTCAAAATTGCGATTTACGGTCTGGGTCATGTTGGTGCTCCACTTGCAGCAGTCTGGCTAAGAGCAGGAGCTCATGTCATTGGGGTGGATAATTCATCTAATGTTCTAGAGAAGGCAAGAAATGGGAAAACCATAATACCCGAACCAAATGTTAACGAAGCCTTTAAAAAGGGAATTGATACTGGGCGATTCGAGCTATATGATGATGCTATAACAGCGTCAAGGGATTCCTATTTTAAGATGATTTGTGTTCCTGTATTGTCACAAGATCAAAGATTATCAGCTGACCTCACAGCGGTATCAGATGTTGCTACTAATATAGGAAAGGGACTGAAAAAAAATGATATAGTATCACTTAATCCCAGTGTTCCTCCAGGAACAACGGAAGACACTGTGATTCCTATAATCGAAAAGGAAAGCGGTTTGAGTATAAAAAGTGACTTTTGTATGATATATAACCCTGAGAGAATTTACGAAGGACGAGCAATTACAGATATTGAGGAGAACTATCCTGCCATAGTCTCGTCTTTAGGACCAAATAGCTCACAATTAGCATATACTATCTATTCACTTATTTTCAAGAAAGGTGTATTGACATTAAAAAGTATCAGAACAGCTGAAGCAGAAAAGTTGTTTGAGGGAGTATACAGGGATGTTAATATCGCGCTTGCTAATGAGCTCGCAAAATTTAGTGAAGTTGCTGGGATTGATTTTTGGCAAGCAAGAGATGCAGCAAACTCACAGCCGTATTGCCACTTACACAAGGCTGGTATTGGGGTTGGCGGAGCTTGTATACCGGTATACCCGCAGTTTGTACTTGATGTTGCTAATAAAATAAACGTACTGTGTGAAGTAACAAACATAAGTAGATCTATAAACAATAGTATGCCAGCATATTGTGTAAGACAAGCCATTAAACTACTAAAATTTTCAGTTCTCCCCGCAGCAAAAGTATCTATTTTGGGATTGGCGTTCAGGGGTGATGTTTCCGACACAAGATTGTCTCCTACTTACGCGGTAATCACAGAACTGCAAAGGTTTGGAGTTAAGGATATTAGAGTCCATGATCCTTTTGTCAGCAACGATCCAAATTTACTAAATTATGATAGTGTGTTGCTAACTTCAGATTTGAAAAAAGCAACGAAGGATTCAGATCTGATAATTTTATCAACCGATCATCAAGAATACAAGAAACTTGGCAAGAAACTTGTTGGAAATATTCCCATTTATGACGGTCGGGCTTTATTGGACAGAAATTTAGCTAATAAACTCAAGATTCTCACAATTGGTCAGGGAGACATCAATACTTAGTAAATTTTCGGTTTATTTTTCAATTTTAAAATGACAATGTATAAAAAATCGAATGCCAATGTTTGGTTATATTCGCAGACCAAAATAGATTTGGTTTTAACTTTATCAGTGAATGGAGAGTTTAAAAATTTGGATTACCAGCCCATCATGCCCCATGTATAAAGTGCATTTAATTTTCTATTTCCTTGTATATTTGACGCAGCTATTAACCCATTGTGTAGGAAATCTCCTATCGTAAAAGTGCAAATGCATGTAAGATGCCATCATATTATGTACAACTATACCGTCATGCATGCCCGCATCTATTCCAATCCCTCGTTTCATATTGTAAATGTATTGTGTATCCGTTGCCAATTCACTTAGTTTTGAGTAGTGAAATTCATGTCCTTTAATATTTTTGAATTTACCAAACGTTCCTGAACTCATGTCTGCTTGTGTATAGTTTAACGTGAGTCTACCTGTCATTTCAGTTTTAGCATCTATTAATCCCACCATTCGAAAACGCTTCTTTGAGTTTTTGTATCCTGTAATGGACCTTGTCAGATACATTAGCCCGCCGCACTCCCCATAAATTGGCAACTCCTGTTGTGCTACTTTTTTTATGGACTTTAACATTGAGTCGTTTGAACTCAGCTTGTCTGCCATTACTTCGGGAAACCCTCCCCCTAAAATTAAGCCTGAGATTCCATCCGGAATATGGTTATCAATAATGGGACTAAAAAAAGTTATTTCTGCTCCTAGGTTTCTAAGGATATTCAAGTTCTCATTGTAGTAAAAGTTGAATGAATTGTCAAGAGCAATACCTATTTTAACAAGCTTTGGGGTTTTAAGTTTAAATCTATTTAAAGGCACACTAAGCTTAGATTTTTTTAATCCAAGTAGTGAAATGATCTCCTCGTAATAAACCTCTTCGGATACTTTGCTAGCAAGTTTTATTATTTTATTCCTTTTGGAATAGTTTAGTTCATTCGTCGGAATCAATCCAAGATGACGTTCATCCATCTTCAAATCAGGGTCTCTTTTTACTATACCCAATATAGGAACATTTATGCTACCTTTAAATGCATCCTCAATGTATTTTGCATGTTTGGGACCCGAAACATTGTTAAGAATTACGCCCATAATTTTCAAAGTGTTGTCAAAGTTCAAATAACCAGAAATCATTGCAGCAATTGAACGAGCCGCCTTAGCTGCATCTACAACTAGTACGATTGGTGCATTCAAAATCTTGGCAACATATGCCGTACTTGCAAAATCACTTTTCCCTGACATCCCGTCGAACAAGCCCATCACTCCTTCAATAACTGCTATGTCGGCATCTTCAGATGTATTCTGTACGCTTGTGAGAATTCCATCATTGCCCATTAACCATGCATCCAAAGTCGCTGCTTGCCTTCCTGTAATTACCTTGTGATAACTTGGATCGATAAAATCAGGCCCAATCTTAAATGGTTGAACTATTAGGCCTTTTTTGCTTTTGAAGGCGTGCATTATTGCAAGAGTAATAGTTGTCTTCCCAACCCCACTGGTAGTACCAGCAATGACAACAATTGATGGCAAAGTTTCCAAATACCGATCGAATCTATAATAGTCAGCTGATATTTATCGTAATAGGTATAGGATTGCTCCTATCCAAGCGATTTGCTATGTCCAAATTATATCAAAAGTTAAGTTTCATATTTCTAATGAGGCTTTAATTCAGAGAAGATTACTTATGACTTTCAAATCTGAATCTAACTTATTTTAATTTATTTATCAAAAATGACCGTAACAATATATATTCAACGAGTGAAAAAATTTATTTCTACTCCTGATGCCTAAAGAGTTTTCACTTGCTCCTGATACATTTCCACCCAGAGGTGACCAGCCAGCCGCAATAGAACGCCTTGTGTATGGGCTAAGACAGGGAAAGAAAGTCCAGACATTGTTGGGAGTCACTGGGAGTGGGAAAACATTTACAGTTGCAAATGTAGTTGCTAGAACAAACAAAAACACATTGGTCATATCGCACAATAAGACACTTGCAGCACAGCTTTATTCAGAATTTAAGCAATTTTTTCCAAATAACAATGTAGGGTATTTTGTTAGTTTTTATGATTATTATCAGCCTGAAAGCTACTTGCCTCAGACCGATACTTATATAGAAAAAGATACAGAGGTAAATGAAAAAATTGAGAAAATGCGCCTTGAAGCAACTGCTATGCTTATGTCAGGTGAGCCAACGATTATAGTATCGACAGTTTCTTGCATTTACTCGCTTGGCTCTCCAGAAGAATGGGAGAGTAGTGCCATTACACTTTCAGAGAATATGAAAATTAAAAGAAGAGAATTAATTCACAAGTTAATTGAAGCACGATATGAGCGGAATGATATCTCTTTGTCATTTGGCGCTTTCAGAGTCAAAGGAGACACTATTGATATCATACCAGGGTATTCAGATGATGTTATCAGAGTATCCCTTTTTGGAGACCAAATTGAACAGATTGGTATTCACAATAGTGTTACTATGGCAAAGAAGCGGAAAGTCGGTACCGTCAAAATATTTCCTGCAAAGCATTACATAATAGATGAAAATGCAAAGAATGATGCTCTATCATCTATACAACGAGAACTTGAAGCTTGGGTTCCAAGTCTTCCAGGCGATTTGGAAAGGCAAAGATTGACTTCTAGAACCAAATATGATCTTGAGATGATTCAGGAGCTTGGCTATTGTTCGGGCATTGAAAATTACTCAAGACATCTTGACGGTAGAAAGCCAGGGCAACCACCCTTTTGCCTACTTGATTTTTTTGGAAGTGATTTTCTACTGGTAATAGATGAATCCCATGTCACATTACCTCAGCTGAGGGGAATGTTTCACGGTGATTATACGAGGAAAAAAAGCCTTGTAGATTATGGATTCAGGTTACCTAGTGCATTTGATAATAGGCCACTTAAATTTCAAGAATTTGAGCAATATTTAAAATCTGTAGTGTTTGTATCAGCAACACCTTCTGACTACGAAAAAAAGAACAGCTCAGCAATTGTAGAACAGCTAGTTAGACCAACAGGTCTTGTAGATCCAAAAGTAGAGGTTAGGCCAACACAGAATCAAATAAACGATCTAATAAATGAAATTAGATCAAACGTACAAAATAATCACAGAATCCTTATAACAACTCTCACCAAGAGAATGGCAGAAGATCTTGCAGAATTTCTAGCTAAAAAAGAGATCAGAGTAAGATACATGCACTCAGAAATTGAAGGTCTTGAACGGACTGAACTTATACGTCAATTAAGGAAGGGAGAATTTGACGTTTTAGTTGGTATAAATCTGTTAAGAGAAGGTCTTGATATACCAGAAGTAGGGCTAGTGGCAATCCTTGACGCAGACAAAGAGGGGTTTTTACGTAATACGACAAGTTTGGTTCAGACATTTGGCAGAGCTTCAAGAAATATCGATGGAACTGTGATAATGTATGCTGACATCATGACGGTATCGATGAAAGAAGCAATTGCTGAAACTGAAAGGAGAAGGAAAAAGCAAATCCTGTATAACCAAAAACATGGCATTATCCCAAAAACTATTGTAAAAGCAATTGCTGAAAGGGAAGACCAGGTTGGAATAAGTGTGGAAATTAAGTCAATGTCTGCAAATGATCTTTCAAAACTTGCCATAGATATTGAGACAAACATGAAAAAATATGCTGAAGATTTAGATTTTGAAAAGGCGATACAATTAAGAGACCAATTGACAAAAATAAAGAAGGCATTGAATACTCAGATTGTTGAAGCACCATCAAGATAATTTAATGAAGGTGGAATAGAAAATTACTGATCTAAATAATTTTAACAACGATAAAATAACAATTAAGGGGGCTAGAGAGCATAATCTAAAAAATATCAACCTCCAAATTCCCAAAAACAAGCTGGTTGTTCTGACAGGACTATCTGGATCTGGTAAATCGACTTTGGCATTTGACACAATTTATGCTGAGGGTCAAAGAAGGTATGTTGAATCTCTTTCCGCGTACGCAAGACAATTTTTGGAGATGATGGACAAACCCGATGTTGATTCCATCGAAGGGTTATCACCTGCGATTTCAATTCAACAAAAGACAACAAGTAAAAATCCCCGCTCGACTGTAGGAACGGTGACAGAAATATATGATTATTTGCGATTACTTTATGCCAGGATAGGAGTTCCACACTGTCCTCAGTGCGGACGAAAAATTACATCACAATCTGCTGATTTTATTACTGATACCATATTAAGGACTTCACATGGAAAGGGTGTACTTTTACTTGCTCCCATCGTAGAATCAAAAAAAGGAACTTATGAAAAATTATTCAAGGAATTAAAGCAAGGTGGTTACTCAAGAATAAGACTTGATGGACAGATACTTAACCTTAATGATGACGATGACAATGATGTCGATACTCTTATTGATGATACCACAAATGAAATCAACATTCCAAAACTTGACAAACACAAGAAGCACACTATAGAAGTTATAGTTGACAGGATAAAGCCCTCAATTGATGAAAGATCTAGACTTTTTGAATCAGTGCAGACAGCTCTGAAAACAGCCAACGGTCTGGTCAAAATTTTGATATCGGATGATAATAATAGTGAGACGGTGTATTCACAAAGAAAAGCGTGTGTAAAGTGTGGTCTAAGCATCCAAGACCTTGAACCTCG
>DATEFQ010000018.1:0-10409 GCA_035280585.1 Nitrososphaeraceae archaeon | reverse complement strand
AATAATCTAAAAAAAGTAGACCCTTATGCAATTTTATTTAACAGCATCAAACAAATAGTAAAGTCACACCACTGTATGGAAAATCTAACTAGCGCCTAAAACCTGTTCAAAACGAGTATGAACGTAGAGTGTTTTGACATTTCAATGATTTTACCGCTTTTTTCAAAAATATTTTTGCTTAGTAAAGTTTGGGAATTTTATTAATTAGAAATCAATGCTATTAGATAAAAGCTGCTCAGAGATACCATGAAAAAGTGTAGCTCGAACCAAAATTGGCCAGCTTTTGTAAACAAAAGTGAAAAGCTCGAACCAAAATTGGCCAGATGGTGAACTTATCTTCTATTGCAGGGGCCAGACAAAGATAAATTTAATTATTCTTCATTATACTAGAAACTGGATGCTTACTAGCACTTCAAAATATATCACTATTGCAACCGTACTTTATCTAGTTGCATTTTTTGCTTTTGCTTCAGGATTGGTAAATTCCATAATTGAAGGTAGTCGCGCAAGAGGAATTATCATTCCGTCAAGATCAGTACAGACTATAGGTGAAACTAGTGTGACAGTTGTGATATTATTTATGGGGATGTTTGGCGCATATTTGCTTTATAGTTCAGGTAAAGCAGTATCATCAAGGAGTCAATGGGGATTTTTAATTGGAGGTTTTGGAGTACTCCTTATTTCATTGATAGTAGGTTTCACCATAATTAAGATTAAAATGGGTGCTTAAGTCCATCTTAGAACCTTATCTTTCAATACAAGATTCTTTTGATCTGTTTTCGTACTTCCAAGAATTGTAATTGAGAGATCATTAAGATTACTTATTTTAACGTAAAAATTCAGTGAACTTTTCTTGCTAAGTAGTCTATTACTTGTTATCACTTCTTTTCTCTTATATCGAATCATACTCGTTACCAGAAATGGTATATTGAAATATGATGTATGTTTTAAAATCATCATAAGAACAAAGTAAAGTAATCGGCTTAAATTTCCAATTTTCAGTTTATTATTTGAGCCTGGTGTGATTTTATTATAAAATAGGTTGTAAAATGAATTAATAGAATCAAAAATAATTAGTGAACATTCGTTCATTGACTTTATTATATCTACCAAGATAACATCTAAGATGTCTTCAGATGGGAGATAAATTTTCAAAGAGTTAGATCTGGACTCGAAAATATGCTGATCTATTTTTAATATTTCCTCGGAAGGAATCAATCCTGCCTTTAAGTATGAGGTAAATGCGGCGTCAAGGTCCAAATAAACTATCTTGTTGTGTTCGAGATTAGCAAACTGATTTTGATACTCTGATATAACTGATGAGATTAAACATATTTTTGCAAAGGCATCATCATAAATTATAGTATTAAATCCGCGGCTATCCAGTAATTCAGAAATCATGATATTTATAATGAATTATTAAAAGGGGTTATAATGGATTATGATGAAACTAATGAAAAGGATATAGAGATAATTAGAAAAGATTTTCCAGTTACGAAAAAAAAGATCTATATGAACTGTGGATCTTTTGCTCCAATGCCGTTATCTACAATAAAATCAATTACTGATTTTCTAGTGAAATGTTCAGAAGAGGGACCTGACTCTACTTCTGTTCAAGAATATATTACATCGCTCATGAAAGATCTTCGAATACTTTTAAGTCAATTCATCAACTGTGAGCCCGAAGAGATAGTCTTTACTCAAAGTACAACTGAAGGCTTAAACATTGTGGCATCAGGTATTGAATGGAAAAAAAAAGACTGGATTATTGCACGAGGCGGCCTCCATGAACATTATGCAAATTACTTTCCATGGTTGAATATTTCCAAAAAATTCGGTGTCAAACTAAAGGAAATTACGATTGATAATAAGGGATTTTTTGATCTAGACATGTTTGATAAAATTGCAAAAAGCAACAATGGAAAACTGATAACCCTGAGTCATGTCCTTTATAATAACGGTGCAATAATGCCCGTTGAACAGGTAGGCAAAATCGCTAAAAGGCACAACATACTGTATTGCATTGACGCTGCCCAATCACTGGGTACGATTAATGTAGATGTAAAGAAAATAGGTTGTGATTTTCTGGCTTTTCCTGGTTTCAAGTGGATATGCGGCCCGCCTGGTATTGGAGTTTTTTATTGCAAAAGAGAATCTTCCGAATTGCTGATTCCACAGTATATTGGAGGTGAATCCGCAATTATTACGGAAGAAAATAACCTGGTTTTTGCTGAATCTCCACAAAAATTTCAAACTGGCTTTAGAAACTATGTTGGTGTCGCTGGGCTTGCTTCATCATTAAAGTACATACAGCGCTTGGGCATTAGCACAATAAGGAAGATGAATATGAAAGTGGCTAATGAAATAATTGAACAACTAAAGACAATTTCGGGTGTCTCAATATTCGGACCGGAGGATGAAAAGCTCAGAACATCCATAGTATCTTTTACACTAGATTCTATCAATCCAAAGAATATAGTAGCTACCTTAGAGGAAAGGGGAATAATTGTTGCTGAGCGGGACGTTGTCGGTGGTGGAAGGAAGAAGGCAGTGAGAGCATCACCACATTTCTTCAATGTATCAGATGAAGGTTCAGAATTTGTTGAAAATATTAAAGCTATTCAGAACATGTCGGGTTGATTCTTTTTATCTTTTCCCGACTGACCTTCGATTACTATCATCGTTAGTGTGGATCTAACCTTATCTATTCTTCTGACATGCCATGTTATCGTTTCTCGAAGCTTGTCCATGGTATCTGAAGAAATCTTTACAATTATATCGTAAACCCCATATACACCACTTACTTCACTCACTCCCGGGAGTTTCTTAATTTCTCGCAATATTTCCTCCTCAGAACCAAGATCACAATTTATTAAAACATAAGCTGTCGGCATACTATTACACTATAGTTTTAGGAAGTATTAAAACTCGATGTAAATTTAACGTATTGGAATATAGTTAATGCCGTATTTGATAAGTATCTTATAACAAATACTTTATTTTTATCGCTCTAAAACATTCTTCTCAACAGCAATGGCTCTTATCGGAGACCCAGTAGCTCCTGATAATTTCAGTGGCGTCATAATCAGGGTAAAATACTGGCAATTTAATTTATCCAAATTACACAAGTTCTCCACGATAAGTATTTCATTAGACAATAATAATTTGTGTACAGCAAAACTACTTTCCGAACCTCTGTCAATACTGGGCGAATCTATACAAACTGCATTTACTTTCTTAGTGATCAGATATTTCGCTGCATCCTCTGCAAGTCCTGGACTATGGCTAAAAAAATAATCCTCATCTATTTCATTCTCCCACAATGTAGAAAGTACAATGGTGTCTCCTTGCTTTATGCTAACATTTGACGCTTTTATTTCATCTGCAGTTATGAGCTGATTTGATCCTTTCGTTAACTTGATTAGAATAGCATCAGAAATGAACCTCTCAACCGATATTTTGTCTATTGCTGAGCCGTTGCTAGTAAAATGAGACGGAGCATCCATATGAGTACCTGTGTGAGTACTCATAAAGATCACCTCTGAATCATAATTGTGCACATCCATTTTAGTCCAAGTAATAAATTTGGGCAATGGGGAACCTGGAAAGACTTTTGTGTCGTTCCTTACTTCTCTAGTTAAGTCTAATATCATTAGTAAGCGTATGGTTAAGATTTATTCATATCTCTTTTGCCTTTACGAGTAGATCTCACTATTCCATTTAGAATGATAATACTCAAGAATCCAAACGAACCCATTAACATGTAGAAGATCCCTTGATGAGCTATTTCAGTAAATTCATCTATGATCGTTTCTATTGACATTTGAAGTAAGGATAGATTAGCTTGTTTACAAATAAAATTTTCGCTAAAATCAAAATCATTTCAACGTATTTGTCGACAATTATTATTGATAAACGATATAGAATTAGAAAATAGTTTTACTCTGAATTTTAGTCATAACAATCTCAGCTTTGTTTAGTTTTTAACCAATCCCAAAGCTCAATTCCTCTAATTGCACATTGCTTCCTAATAATTTGCCTTGCTTTTCTTGCAGCTTCAATTTCATTCATTAAATTTGTTCTCAAATATTGTATCAACAACTCTTCGTAAAGCTTCTTTGCTCTCTCTTCAGAAAATTCCTTATAGAATTTTTTAGTTGAATTATTTGTTATTTTTTTAGGTTTCTCGTCTTTCGTAATTAGCTGATTGAACCCTTTTAGTTCAGCATATTCTATTTTACAATCATGACAATTTTCATCAAAAAAATCCTTATGAATATTACATGGAGACAACTAGGTAAAATTATAGAAAGTTAGATTTAAAGAAGTATCTAAAATACTATTTTATTGAAATATTATGTCGCATTTTTGGCAACCTTAAACTTGATGAGTTTTGTAATTAGTAGGTACAGAAGCGAAGAGGCTATCAAACTTGGGATTGTGGAGCCCACCGTTGGTATCTGTGAAATATAGATCGGGGAAAGTTGAGAAAGTAGATAATATAATAATGCTCCAATAGACCATGCGATGATAGCAGGATACCCAATCTTCATTATCTTGTTACCGTTACCATAAATCACGTCACTCTGATATTTTCCTCGCTTAACCACGAAATAATCTGTCAATAATACTCCAAATAGCGGAATAAATAGTGCTCCTATCAACAGCAAAAATTGTTGATACCCCTCTATAGATACAAAAATAGATAGAATAGTGCTTAGTGTAGTAAATCCAATAATTAGATAACGTTGATTTAGGTTACGAAATATGCTTTGTGAAGAAATTGCTGCGGAGTATATATCTGCAAATGCATTATCCACCTCATCGACAACCATAACCAGAAGGATAAATCCGAATAAAATTGCCTGAATAGAAATTATGATTGAAGAAACGTCACCAAGCCCCAATAATAGTCCTCCAAGATAAAAAATGATATTTGTTATAGAGAATCCAATTAAAGTACCCATAAAGGCACCTTTACTTGTCTTCGCAAATCTATTGTAATCTGAGACAAGTGGCATCCAAGAAATTGGCATAGCAATTACAAGGTCGAGAGCAACAAAGAATGACATATCTTTACCAACTGCGGATATGGAATTTGGAAGATTTTGAGATAACAGCGCAATTAAAATTATTATTGAAGAAGCGTAAACAATCCATATTGCAAACTTTGATAACCATTGTTTTACTAAAAATAGGGGTCCGAAAATACCAAACAGCGCAATAACTATCCCAAATACGATATTCCATAAAAAAGGAACGTGTAAATTAGTTAAATTTTGAGCAGCCTTTGAAAGTATTAAAATCTCAAAAGTAGTCCACCCAATAAGTTGTATTATATTTAAAATTGCGGCAAGATATGAACCATACAATCCAAATGCCGGTCTTGTTCCAATAAGGGATGGAATAGCATGATCGCTTCCTATTTTTCCCGCTAATGACAAAAGTATTGAACCAGCAATCGAGCCGATTATTATAGCAAGTAATGCATAGTAGAAAGGAGCTTCAGATAGAAACGATCCTGCAGAAAAAACTAACAAACCTACACCTAGACTAGACCACAAAATGAAATAGTCAAAACCTCCGAGGATTCTGTGTTTGGGAGGAACCGGATCAATTCCCCATTGTGGCAGATTAGGCACCAACTGGTGTTGATTACTAATTTTTTTATAAATATAAATCAATAAAGCTAATAATCGTCAAAATCTGTTAAGTAAGAAGTCTCAGAAAAATCAAACAAATATCATAAATTTTTTACGTAATGTTAATATGTCAAAAATGCCTATATTATTTCATGTCCATTTGTATAATGTGTCTTAAAATATATGATGAAAATAATGTAAATCTCCAACGAAAAATAGTAAATGATAGGGATTTTTGCAACGATTGTTGGACAGAAGTTATGAATATAGAATAAAATAAGTTTGATTTGAATATTTGTGATATGTTTACGATTTAAGCATCCAATTTTTCTTCTTAATATCATACTCGTCTCTTGAGTATCTAATTGTTGCAGGATGGCCCATTACAACAACATTTGGAGGTACATCTTTTGTTACAACTGCTCCCATCGCTATTACACTGTTTTTTCCAACAGTTATTCCGGCCTTGAAAACGGCCCTTCCGCCTATTATTACCCCATCTTCCACGACGACTCCTATCATTTTTGGACTCATTGGGTAGGGATCGTTCGTAAAAGAAGCACATGGACCAATGAATACATTTTTTCCAATTGTAGTTAAAGGAGGAATGTAAACAGAGCCTTCAATTCTTGTATTGTCTCCTATTTTTACATTATAGTCTATGTGTACCAGTGAACCAATAGATACGTTATCACCTATCGTTGTATTGTTACCAATGTAGCTAAAATGCCAGATCTTTACATTCTTCCCTACTTTTGCAGTTTCTGAAACAAAGTTTATCAAGTTATTATTCTGTCCTTCCATATTTAGTCTTGTATAATTAGTGTTATACTATATCTACATTCAATTTATCCCGCTTAATTTCTCATAACCCATTACAAATGCCATGGGTTCCCATTTTCTATGATTTTGCTTGGAATTTTTTCTCGCCATTTTTGTAAAAATGCAATATCTTTTTGTTTATCTCGAAGGTCATCTGGCAACATAACGGGAATTTCTTCAACAATAGGATAGAATCTTGAACACTGCGAACAAAAAAGTATTCCTTCGCTTATCACTGTGTCATTAATTGTTGAATCATTAGTAGCATCAATTTCAATTAATTCTAATGGATAGTGTTTATCTATAGGACATGCCAAGATGTCAAGCATCGACTTTCTCATTATGGGTTCTTGGCTGGAACATCTTATTATTATTTCATTTCAATTCTAAGTAAATTGGCGAACCTGTTTCACTTGAAAGAAGGGCTGCCTCAGCAACTTTTGTAACATTTGTAGCTTCTTGGGAAGTGACTACTGGTTGTTTCCTCTTCCCTTCTACTACTTCAATAAAACTCTGTAATTCTAATACAAGCGGCTCTTGGAACTGTTGTCTCCTTGGAATAATGGTTGCGTCACCATGATCAATTCTTATCTCTTGAGTAATAAAATCCCCAGTCACAGTACCTTCCGTACAAACAGCAGAAAAAGTTCTAACTTTCTTTGGTGTTACCCAATTTGAAGCAATTATCGCAACCCTTTGGTCCTCAAAGCCTAGCATTATTGTAGCAAAATCCTCAAACAAATGGAATTTTTTACCAGCTCTAGCAAAGACCATTTTTGGACGCTTTCCAAATAGATACATCGCAGTATCAATATCATGAACGGATGTATCATATATCACACCTACATCCTTAATGTGTAGCGGCATCCTATTTTCTCTGTGAAACTCCATCATCAAAAGATCACCATACTCTTGTTTCTCAATTATGCTCTTCAGATCCTGAACGGCAGGATTGAATCTTTCAACATATCCGCATGTTAATATTACTTTGGCCTTATTCGACAATTCAATCATCTCTTCACATTCTTTAGATGAAAACGAAAGAGGCTTTTCGACAAATACATGACAACCATTTTTGATAGCCTCCCTAACTACTGACAGGTGAGTTTTAGTTGGTGTGCATACTAAGCAAGCATCCAACCCTTCATTGGAGAAAAGATCTTTTATGGATGAATAGTACTTTGTATCATATTTTTTTGCTATTTCTTTTGCACGGTCAATTGAAACATCACAAACAGCTTCCAGGACTCCCATATTATGGAGAACTCTCACATGGTTCTTACCCCAACCACCTACTCCGATTATACCAATTTTTAGTCCTAAGCTCTTATTTCTTACCAAGTGGGTGTTAGCCACCCCATAAATTTTTCTAATTTTCCAACCACCACTCTCTCATAATTTTCTCTAATACTTTTTGTCAGCATGCCCTCCTTTCCATCCCCAACTACATTTCCATCAATCCTAGTAATCGCAATTATTTCAGCAGCAGTACCGGTTAGAAATATCTCTTCAGCTAGGTACAATTCTGTTCTAGAGATGGGGCGTTCTACAACTTCATATCCTAAATCCTTTGCAATTATTATGGCAGTATTTCTTGTGATCCCATCTAATATGGAATCTGATAATTGTGGTGTGTGGAGCTTTCCATCTCTAACGATGAAAAGATTTTCGCCAGATGCTTCACTAACACATCCATTCCTATCAAGTAGTATAGACTCATCATATCCATTTCTCCTGCATTCTTGAGTTGCTAGTACTGAATTAAGATAATTTCCAGAGGCCTTTGCCATTGGCGGCATAGACTCGTCATCAATTCTCCTCCAGGAAGAAATACATGCAGAGATGCCATCGCCACTAAAATATTTTGCAAAAGGAAATATTATGATGGTTGTGTGTGTGGGAGAATTCCTTGTGACATTCAGATCAATTCCATGCAGACCAACAAAGGTTAGAGGCCTAATGTAACACGATTCCCTTATAGCGTTCTTTCGAATTAATTCTACTGTGGCATTACAAAGCTCATCGACCGAAAATTTTGTTGTAAAGGAGTAAACATTGGCTGATTTATGTAGTCTCTGCATATGATCTTTAAGCCTGAATATATACAAATTATCATCAGATGAATATGCCCGTATTCCTTCGAAGACGGCTGTACCATAATGTAGAGCATGTACAAAAATCGGAACTTTGGCTTCCTCCCATTTCAGGAACTGTCCATCGAACCAGACAAAGTCTACAGCTTTATCCTTCATAATGGCAAGTCAATAGTTGGATAATAAAAGTATTCAAATCCTGTGAATGAGGATTTTTAATTCAGCATACCCTCTGTAGGCAACTTCATACCAAATATTTTGATAGTTTTGTCTAACGATTGGGCAAATTTTTCAATTACGTTCCAATTCTCCATAATTATATGGACTACTGATTCTGGGACCATTTCTTGCCACGATTGTCTGGAAGATTTTTCATTGTCTTGGTCTTTGTAATGGTTAGTGAAATTGCTATGGTCCGAGCTATTCATACTGCTTTTTAAATTTGTTTTTACTTCGGACTTACCAAGGTTATTAAGAGCTTCTCTGTATAACAATTCCTTTACGTTTGATGAAGATATTTCCATTCTTGTCGCCTTAATTGGATGAAGATTATAGAGCCGCAAAGCTATTCTTTCAGCCGTGTCACCTGTATACGATATAAATCGGTCCTCGCGAACATCGTGTAGAATTCCATCTCGCAATGACCATGAGTATGGGGATAGTATTGGAGGAAGATATTTGATAAATGGAGAGACAAAATTGTAATTGGGCAGGATATCTATGCTATCATGACCATCAAACATGCTAAGTAGCATCTTCTTTCTTAATTCATATGGAAATGGGAAAGTTCTTGTGTTTATTTCTACACCTTGTTTCAAAAAGACTACTGGGAAAACGTAGACATGATAACGTTCAGCTAGTTGAGAAATTATTTTTTCATGAGCCTTTGTTACTGGATTTAAATGGGCAAGATAAAGTGCCGCAATTTTTTCCAATTATCAAATAGTTGAGAAATGAGAACAAAAAGTAAGGAGAAAGCTCCCTATGCTTTCTTTACTTCAATTTCTATTGTAGAGACATTCCTTGTTCTGCCATCTTCTGCTTGTAATGTTTCTGATCCAATTCTGACATCACCTATTGCATATCCTGCATTTTCCATTCTCTTTAGAATTATTTGTGAAACATCGACTGCTCTTCCGATGCTTAATCCTCTTGCTTTAATGGTTACTGATGGTTGATTTGCTAGTTGAATAAGTGTAGATGTCACATATGCCATCAGTGGTTTCTTACCTATGTATATAGAATCGCGTGGTCCATCTCTTTGTGGTTGTGTATTCTGTGTATTCTGTTGTACTTCAGACATAAAAAACCGTTAGTCTAAAGGATAATTTAAATCTAAAAGACGTTATCTAATTGAAAAAAATATTAAAATTGTAATGGATCTAGTCTCCAATTTTATAAAATATTTGTGCTCAACTACACGTAATCACAATGGATACGTCTCAAACTCACATTTAATATCAGGTTTACACATATACTAGTAATCTATGAAGGAGGGGACAACAAATGATAGTAATGAAGATGGTTTAACGGAATCAAATACAGATAAAGATTCTAGCACGCAAAATAAAGAATCCGTCGCTGATATTCCCAAAACTGAAGACAATACTGAATATATAAAAAAAGAAAAAACAGCTAGAAAGTCAAATTCAGGTGTCAAGATTGAAGATTATGACTTAATTGTCAGTGGCGTAAAGGATGCTACCAATTCGTTCAAGGAGGTCATACTTTCCATTAGCAAGAAAGCTCATGAAATTAAAGACAAGGCCGAAGAAACCTTTACGGTCGGAGCAAAGAGAGACGCACGAGATATCCAAGCTCTTGGCAGTCATGTAGAAAATATTACCAAAGG
>DATEFQ010000017.1:0-15198 GCA_035280585.1 Nitrososphaeraceae archaeon | reverse complement strand
AAATGCCATTTTAGGAACTGATAAATCAAATATTGTTTGTATGAATGGGTCATTAGTAGAGATAACAAGATCTTTGAAAACGCCAGGAAGATTTGTTTGTGCGAAATCTTTTTGTTGTTGTATATATTCGTCTTTGACTGCTCCTTGTGGCACTGAAAACTCTCTATGTATCCCATGTATGTCTGTTAATAATGATTGAAGTTTATTTCCAGGCGGCACATTCACATACCAAACCCAATTGAGTCTACGCTTACCTTCAGTTAATTCACCTTTAGATCCTGGAATCAGGTAACAAAGGATGTGAGTATTTATTCCATGAAAGAATGTAAATTTATTAGAAAAGAATTTCACTATGTCAATTGATAATTTATTTTCATCTATTACCCCTCGCCAGGCAACATAACCCGCATATTTTGAAATAACCTCAGGAATCAACTGGTGCCTTACAGTGGAACTTGGACCGTCAGCACCAACTAGCATATCACATTTCTCAATCTGTCCGTCTTCAAACTCTGCAATTACGCAATCTTTATTTTGTTTAAATCTTGTCAATTTTTTCCTATTATGGTATGAGTCACTTGGGAGAGCATTCTTTAGTTGCCTATAGACATTGTCCCACGATGTCATCAATTGAACAGTCTGTTCCTCTTGTATGATACTTCCGTCTTTTGATATGTATTGTCTCTTGTAAGCAGGAACACTTATTGCATCTTCTGTAGTGACACCGTGTTCTTTTAAAAAATTAATGAGATCCATTTGGACTACAAGACCTGCACCTCGACTTTTCATTTCACCTGATGATCTTTCGAAAACATTTACCTCACAATTTATACAATGCAAGGCTAAGGCACTACTAAGACCACCGATTGAACCACCTATTACCGCTACACGCATGCCCATATTTTTTATCAAAGAGCTGATATCTAAAGAATCTCATTATAGCCATCAGAGTAGTACTGTATTGAGTTCATTTAGTAGATGGCTTCAAAAATATGCTACATGACAAACGTTACCTAAAAGGCCATAATAGTTAGATGCGATCAATTTTAACAAAACCCAAGTAAACGGCAATCGCTCTGCACAATAGGTCCTAGATTTCTATTAGCAATACTCCTTTCCTTTTTTTACGAACGATATTACCCCCAGTTGACTAATGCTTCGTTAAGTTGCATCGAGGACTGAGCAATATCCAATCCATGTGCCTTTTTCAAGTGCTCACGAAATTTAATAGCCCATGGCTTATCTGAAGTCGCCAATACTTTGAACGATTTTTCAGGATTATCAGTTTCATAACTTGCCACAGCAAAATCTCCTTGTGGCAAATGTTGTATCCAAACCTGCTCACGAGATATTCCAGCTTCATTAAAAACTTCATCGTGTTCTTTATTGTTGACAATATTTTCTTGATTCCATTTTCTTGCTAGTTCTATTCCTCCAGGAAGAAATGGAACTGTAAAACAATAATTGGCCATATTCCTTTAAACATTATCGATTGTATTAAAGTATTCGTTATTGTCATTTCCACTCTCAGTCTGTGCGAAATTTTGATACGGATCCCATAGGTATGGTCTGTTTATAACCTTCTATCGGATTAACGGTCATCGACGAACTAATTCTTATTGGAAATTTCCTAAAAATATGTTTGGTCTAAATCAGATTACAAAGTTTAGTCCCATATGTTACAGCTATTAAGTAACTCATATAAAACTGCTATAACTTAGATCGTTGGACAGGAAGCTAGGACATGCTGACCTTAGTCAGAAATTCAGAAATTCAATATTTAAATCAGATGAGAATTTCATCGCTAGAAAATGGGACTAAGTATCGGTTTTTTGTAATTCTTGGCGAGTATTAACCATGGTTTTGGCCTTTGTCATACGTTGAGGCAAGTACGTAATTCCGTGGTCCAACTTTAGGTGACTCAAGAATGCTATCCCATTATTTACATTATCTTTGACTATTAAGTTTCTTCCACATTCACTGCATCGGATTATGTGCTCATCTTCACTTATCATGAATATTCTGTATTGCAATTTAATATAATTAAATATAACTGCATGCTTTCTCTAATGAAGGAGACGAAACCTTTCTTTTGCACTTTATAGATCTTTATCTAATATAGTTTAGATTCTATTGTTTGTTCCTTAGACAAGAACTTATCGTAAAGTGATCCGAAGACTATTCCCAAGATTCCCCAAAAGATGCCAATAGTTATAGCAGAAAAGATTCTGAAACTTAGAATCAAGTCCATAGATATTTCTATCTTGTCAGGATTCGGAGGCATAACAATGTACGCCGTTACCATAATGGCTGCATATATCAATGGGTTGACAATCTTCTTTGATTTAATTGGTATTCTATTCCAAGAAACTGCCAGACCCAAGGCCGCAAAACCTGATATCATGACGTAGCCAACATACAAAACTTCACGATAGTAAATCGTCTCTGGATCGCCGACCGCTGGTGGATTAGCAGGATATTTTAATGCTACCGTGAAATATAGAACAAACCACATTACTGCGGCAAGAAATAGTGCCTTCCGTTTGTTATTCTTACCAGGCAATTTATTTCTAGAAAATACAAATACTACTCCAAACAAGGACGCCAATCCAGCACCATAAATAGCACCACCCGCAAAAGCACCTCCCTTCTGCCAATATCTGTAGTCAATCATTTCGGACATATTCACCTTCTTACCGGAGGAAACTTGTTTTGCAATCTCCAATCCGATTGCCTTATCAATATAAGGCTCGACTATCCCTAGGTTGAGGAAGGAAAGAATTATTCCGGCTATGACGCCAGAAGACAACGTGATTGCAACAAATGTCAACCCTTTCAAAATAATCTTTTACTCAAAATAGACTAATGGCATGGAAACCCAGCTGCATGTCTCATGTCATGAGTGAACTCGTGAATCCACTTGGAATCAAATGCACTCTTACCTTCAACCAAGCTGAATAATTGTCCCTGGTCATAGCCGACTACGAACATTGTAAATACCAGTACTGCTACCAGAAAACCAACAGGTATAGCGCGATTTTCAAGCGCTTCTGCAGTACTTTGCCTAATAGTCGACATCTCCGTATGAGTAAATTTCGGAGTATTTAAAGTATAGGATAGTTTATCTTGCGAGAATTTGCTCGGCGCTTCTAAGAAATAACATAATATACATGGAACAATCCGGAGTCAAAGAGCACTAATTTCAATTTGATTCTTGAGCTCATTTGCTCATTATGGAAATATATTGAAAAATGGCAAAAGGAATCAAATCGCATTAATACAAAAAGCTAATTGCCTGCGACACTAAATTTGATAGCATCAACTGTTCGCTTTTACAGTCTTTATCTAAGCTCCCTCATATTGTGAAACATCATATTGGAATAATTTGATACAGAATTAATGATTATTTTCGCAGACTCAATGTCGATACTTAGTATGACAGCTAAATCATCTATGTTCATCCTTGATATTCGTTCTTTATCAAAGGAATTTTCGATTAATAAGTCTATTAAAGCCTGAGGTAATTCTAGTGAATATAGCTCATCAGTTATTTTACTAGCTAACACAGTAATCTATGTCCATAATATTTTATATATAAGGCACGGACACCGAACCGGAATGTCCGGCAGTTTTCTAAATAGATCACTAGTAAAGCTAATAGAGTTGTCTGGTTCAATTATAACTACAACCGGAAACAGAAACCAATTCATAGACATTTCTAAATATTCGAAAAGATTTCCAAATACCAAGATATATTATACAAGGTAAGATGATTATTTTACACTATATCTCAAGAGGTAACAAAATTTAAATGGATAAATTATGCCATGAGAATTATCATTAAGGAATTTAATAATATCATTTTTGCAGATGATATGAACCAAAAGAAATTACCCGAACGTACAGAACTAAAGTATGGCAAGCGCTGATCACATTATTTTATATCTAATCTTTATGTCTTAACGTCAATTTATACATGAAAAGGTTCAAACCTATCACTCGAAATTAGGAATAAAATTTAAAGATGGTCTTCTAAAACACATCGTGGAAAGTATTAATTTTGTATGCCTTGGTCAAACTGAATTTGTAAGGGAGTTAGGGAAAAAAGGGCAATCTAGTGATATCACTACATATGATAGTAAAAAAGATGACAGAATCATGACCTACGTAATACCATCAGGCTTTCCTGATAAAATCCAACCATTGATAACTGCAGTAAATTTGGGGGAGTATTCAATAGTTAATGTCGATAAACTAGATAGATTTCTAGGAGAACAAATATTAGCCTTAGACCTACTGCGACTAGATAAAGGATTTCTCCTTCATTCTTACGCAGTTGATAGTCAAGCTCTTATGAGTCTTTTAAAAAATACTGTTGCTTCATCATTCAAGGTTGAACAGAATATTGAAAGTCTTAAAGAAAGTATCAGTTCTTTACCCTCAGTCAAAAGGGATGGACCAACAATTCTCCATGTTGATAATATATTTAATGTAAAAGGTGTAGGAGTGGTCGTGCTGGGTATACTTAAACAGGGAGTCATCAAAGTTCATGATGAGTTAAGATTATTCCCTCAAAAGAAAACGGTTACAATTAAAAACATACAAATGCATGATAAAAATGTTGAGGAGTCGCACAGTCCGGCCAGGGTAGGTCTTGCTCTAACAGGAGTTTCCTACGACGAGATAAGCAGGGGTGATATTCTTTCTAATTACACTCATTTTACTTCTTCTGATGAGCAATTGATTATTGATTTTAATAAAGTGCCATTTTACAAAAATGACCTTTCAGAAACTCACTCATATCTCTTGGCCATAGGGACTCAGATCAGGTCTGCAAAAATACACAAGTTAGAGAACAATAAACTTAAAATTTCGTCTGATAATATATTTTCATTTAAAGCAGGAGACATTGCAATCCTTTTAAATCCCGATAGTAAAGATATTCGAATAGTAGGTTCAGGAAAAGTAAGTATATGATATCTGATATCTTTGGGCAAATCCTTATCTGATTTCATGTTGACTTGAGTTTCTAATTAAAGTTCAATAAATGGAAATTAAACCTGATTCTACATGGTTTTCACCGAACTAGTTTCCATAAATAGTAACATTTGGTTTGTATATCTGGGATTAATGATGGATAGAACTTCTGAAACGAAACGTCAGCAACCATAGGAGAAGGATCCGAAATAATTCTGACTCTGCCTTTTTCAACTCTTCCAAGCTAATAGTAATTCTTTAATCATCCAGTGTGTTGAACTATATTATTTTCACTTTAATCCTATTTCCCTTGATTTTTGAAAGATGCGATAATGGCTAACAATAATTAATAGACCAATACAATTGAGTTCATGAAAGGTGTGACAATATGAGATGTGAGAACCATATCGTAAATCAAATCCTCGATGCTTACAAACCAATGTGGTCACTAAATCATGCTATCTCTCTAATGGGCTGGGACTTTGAGACATACATGCCAACGAGTGGCACTGAAGAGAGGGGAATGGCCGATTCTCAACTACATATACTGCATAAGAATCTTCTCCTAAGCAAAGACTTTGTTGGTCTTGTTGAGTCAGCAAAGAAATTGGATGGCCTAAGCGATTTAGAGAAGGGTATTGTACGAGTACTTAACAGGGAGATAACTAAGCAGATCAAGATTCCCAATGAGTTGACACAAGCAGAATCACTGGAAAGAATTAGGGGAAACATGACATGGAGGGAAGCGAGACAAAAATCTGATTTCAAAATGTATGCACCCCACTTGAAGAAAATGATAGAAATAAAGAAGCAAATTGCAGAAAAGATAGGCTACGAAAATCATCCATATAATGCACTTTTGGATTCCTTCGAAGAAGATCTTACAGTAAATGACCTGGATAAAATATTCGATGAATTGACTCCGCGAATTCAAAAGATTATGAAAAAAATTGTAGATTCAGACAGCCCCTTCTGCAAAGAGAGCAAGCTTGCGAAATCAAAGTATGATATCCAAAGTGTTGATAGGCTTAATCATGATATTTTGACTCTACTGCAATACGACAGGAAACGTTTCAGAATGGATGTATCTACCCACCCCTTCACCGAGACGATGGGCCTCAATGACGTCAGAATAACTACTCGATACGAAGGGACTGATTTCAAAAAGTCGATATCAAGTACCATTCATGAAGCTGGTCATGCCTTGTATGATCTGCAATGCGATCAGTCATTGTCTGTTACTCCTTTGGAAGGTGGATCTTCGCTTGCGCTCCATGAATCTCAATCAAGGTTTTGGGAAAATATTGTGGGCAGAAGCTTGTCTTTTATTCAATTGATAGCTCCGATGGTAAGAAAGCAAGTTAATTTCGCAAATCAAGCAACAGATCAAGAGTTGTACCTGTATTTTAACAATGTCAAGGCTGATTATATACGAGTCGATGCCGACGAAGTCACGTACAACTTACATATAGCATTAAGATATGAGATAGAGAAAAAAATTTTTGGAGATGAGCTCAGCGTTTCAGAGATTCCTGAATTTTGGAACGATAGAATGGAGCAGCTGCTTGGAGTGCGACCAACTAATAATTCACAGGGAATGCTTCAAGATACGCATTGGAGCAGTGGACTCTTTGGCTATTTCCCAACCTACACTCTAGGAAACTTGGTTTCAGCTATTATAGCTTCAAAGATGCGAAAGGATTTGGAGGAGTACGAAAAAGATATCAAGACAGGCAATTTTCAGGCTATCAAAGAATGGTTAAGACTAAAAATACATCAGCACGGATCTTCTTATGCCCCTAAAACGCTTCTTAAAAATACTTTAAATGAAGGCTATAACCCGGATTACTTCGTTACCTATATAGAGACTAAATATCTTGAGTCCTGAACTGCCAGCGCAATATTATTTATCTCACTTCGTCTACCGGGCTAGTCATTAGATTGTTAAAATATGATTAAAAGATGCCAGGGGCATAGGATAGCCTAGTCAATAAACAAGTACATAATTATGAATATATGCCAGTCTGAGATATAGTTGCTGACGAATATATTTGAAAGCAGCTGTATACAGAGAACATAGTGAAGATCCTAGAAAAGTTGTAAAAATCGAGGATATTGATACACCAAAGCCCGAATCTAGCGAAGTCTTGGTTAAAGTCGAGGCGGCTTCGTACAATTACAATGACCTTTGGGGCATTTGGGGTAAACCAATCAAAATTCCAATGCCCCACATATCAGGAAGCGACGCAGCAGGAACAGTCGTGGAAATTGGAGAAAATGTCACGGCAAATATCAAGATTGGAGACAGGGTGGTTGCGCATCCAAACTTGACTTGCAGGGTATGCTATGAATGTACTTCCGGAAGAGAATATGATTGTTTAAGCAGGAAGGTTTGGGGTTTCCAAACAGGTCCACTCTGGGGTGGCTATGCCCAGTATACTCATTTACCAGCTGTAAACGTCGTCAAGCTTAGAGACAACGTATCATTTAACGATGCGTCGGCAATTTCGATGGTGGGCATGACTGCATGGCATATGCTTGTTACAAGAGCCAATATACGCCCTGGACAGACAGTCGTAATTATGGGTGGAGGAAGTGGCATGGGAATTGCTGGTATACAAATTGCCAAATTATTTAACTGTCTAGTGATTGCAACTGCTGGAAATAAAGAGAAAATGGACAAGTGCTTGCAACTTGGGGCAGACTTCGCAGTAAACCATCGTGAATCTGATTGGTACAGGAAGGTACGTCAAATAACTAACAAGCAAGGTGTCGACGTTATTTTTGAGCACATTGGCAAAACTACTTTCCCACAAGAGCTAAGTCTATTGAAGATGGGTGGCACACTTGTAACTACAGGTGCTACAACCGGATACGATTCAACAATTGACCTTAGGTATCTGTTTTTTAAAGGAATCAATTTGTTGGGTGCAACACAAGGTACCAAAGCTGGATTAGAAGAAGTAATAAAGTGGGTGAGTGAGGGAAAGATAAGGCCGGTAATTGATACCATTCTTCCATTTAGCAACATGGTTGAAGGTCACGTTAAGATGGCAGATTCGCAGCTCTTTGGAAAAATATTAACTACTCCACAAAAACTCTAATAGGCTACTCAAAAGAATTCAAAGTTGAAACTGCAATAAATTGGCTCCACGTAAGATCTATCTAAGGGGACTTTAGATTATTTGTTGTATTATTCTTAAAAGAAACCAATTATGACTAATAATTTTCTAACTTGTAATTGATCCAGAATGTTGTAAAATTCATTCGGCGTAAATAAGTTAATGAATATGTAGCTTTACAGAAGAGATTATTTGGTTCGCAATTGGTAACGTTTTAATAAAGCTGCTCTGATCTGGCTCAAACAGTATATAAAAAATAGAATTATTAATATCTGAAGCAATAAAAAATCCCTTTTTAGGAACTAGGGATTTTATATAAGAAAATTCAAAGTATAATGATGGATGACCATTTATATTATATATATTGAAATTCGGTTCGCCCAAGACTGAAAAATTTTGTAATTCATCCCTAAACTTTTTCATAAATAAGACAGAATCAAGCCTGAGAGTTGTATTAAGATTCATCCCCGGTGCAACTAATTCAGCATCCCTATGTCCTATGCCCACTTGCATGATTTCGTTTGATAGATGCTTATTCTGTAAATTAGTATAGAATTTCAATCCATCTTCATTGCTCTCGTTAAAACTGTCACCCGTAATCCATGAACTCGGATATTTCAGCTCAAATTTACCTTCTTTCTCTGGATAGATTGACCACAATTGATTAATGCCGGACGCAGATGCAGAATTGATTATCAGAAAATAAAATATCAAGGAAAGAATGGTAATTGATGCTTTTTGATGACTCATCTCGATTGTTTATATAATTTAATTTGATCATAATTAATACATGCCTATATTTAGTTAAATCAAAAAATGGTAACGATTTACAATTCTAACAATAACTGCAACGACCAAAACCAAAACGTGAGACAGAATAATGAGTGTAAGATAGAGATTGAAAATAAGGATCATAGCGACAACAATCTTAACTCGGTCGCTCCTCAAACACTCATTTGCACCACCATCGGAATCCTTAAAAAAAATTTTCTCAATCCGATATTAAACATTGATGGGCCCAGTGAGATGAAAAGACGATAATTGACCCGCTTTATTATTTTGAGACATAGCGGATCATCAAAGCATTAGTAAGTAAACGGCACATAATGGACTATTGAATTATGGTACGCCTGAATAGCAGTCTGACTCGACATAACATTATATAATAATCTTGTAATTCACTTATCCAGCTTTGGCTTTTTTTAAGTAAATAGGCGTCTCTGTGGCACTCCTTTATTACTTTTGTTGATCTCTATGTTTCTGATGGTTCATATCAAAATAAAAATGAATTTTAGCGATTTATTTTTGGTCACATTGTTGTCAGCGTTTTTAGTAATAGTGCTAGCGGATAGTAACTTATCCCAATTTTCTGTCAGTGCGTTGCCTGCTTATAAGGGAAATTTTGTTAATGTACAAGAAAATTCTGGTAACGACATGGGAGCATCCAGTTCCTCGGGCGATGAAAATTCAACAAGTGACAGTACAAACCAAACTATGAGCGGCGTGACGGATGAGGGTAGTACAAATAGTGGAGCTAGCAATGATACTGGAGAAAACAATGGTCCGCAAGGTACAAGTACAAACTCATTGGATGAGGGAACTTCAAACAGTGATACAGGGGGAGAAAATGCAAATCAGACTAGCGAATCATCATCATCTTCATCAGCCGAGTCACAGTCAAACCAAAATGTTAGCCAGAATGTAGAATCTCAAAATCAAAATCAACTGCAAGCCAATCAGAACACATCAGTTCAAAATGAGATTCAAAATAACCCTCAAGTAAACGTCAACAATACTCAAGCCAACACCCAAACTCAAGCCAACACACAAACAACCAATGTCCAAGTACAACAAAAGTTGGAAAGTGAAATTACAGAAAAGGAGGGTGAAAAGCCTATTTCAGTCGAAGAGCAAAAAAGAGTGGAAACTCAAGATGTAGTTGTGATTAAAGAGCACAAAGCACTGACAGGTCCAAATTGTAGATCGGGTGACGTTCTTAACGGAGCCTCAAATGAGAAAGATCTTAGGGTCTTGAACGATTGTCAAGATGCAACAGGTGTTGTAATGCACACCAAGAAAATGAATGACGGTGATTACAAGTTCTTCTTAAACGTTGACAAGAAATACGATTTCCTTCTCAATGACAAGAACAGAGAAAAAACAGACGGATTTTTGGTAGTCGAAATAGTACCTAAGGACCAACACATTACAGGTGTATATCTTCCAAAGTCAGGTGACCACGTCCACACATGGGGGGCATGGGTAACTGACAAACCAAAGGGATGGCATGAAATACACCCGGCTTGGAAAGTTGAAAAGCAATAATAATCGTTCAGAACCTCTTTTATTCGGTCCTGTTCAGTCTTTTTATTTTGATTTTTTTTAATGCCAATACATTCATCCCTTCTCCTTTGTGAACACAACGTAATGATTCGCTCCTATCTTTACAATTAATTCTTTCATTTAAATGGACTAATCCATTGTAATTAGAGAGCTTGTACCACCGATGGGACTAGATTAATTCATTTGATTAATTTATTGTGAATCCAAATGGTTTCGTAACGTTACCAGGTTTTCCATTCTCTGTCAGATAATAAACAGTAGCAGTAGCTGGAATCTTTCCAGCCTTGATTGCTTGATAAATTGTTCCAGAAGCTGGACCAGCTACTGTAACTTCCTGCCCTGGGTTTAATTCGAATGGGGGTGATTTTGCAGTGCAACCCTGGTTTTGTTTTATGACCACATTATTAGACATAAAGAATGCAGTTAAAGGTGAATCGCACTGCCCCGAAGGTAACAGTATCTTGTGTGGCGAATTATTCACTATTGTTGATAATACTTCAAATTTGCTACCCGTCTTTACATTTGTTGGCAAGGGATGAGTGTCCTTTATGTCAACCGCTGAGCTTGTTGCATTTACAGTTGAATTGTTTATTGAAGTTTGGGAATGAGCATATCGTTGTTGGTCCAATGAAAAGCTAAAGATAGCAATAGTTATGAGTGCAAATGATAACGATACCTTAAAAACCTGTTTTAGTTTACGGGATTGCATGAAACAATATATTTATTGAACTATTTGTGCTTATCCCTGGCATGTAGAGATCCTTGGGCTCCAAAGTAAAGAATTATTTCCCAGGTGGAAGGATCAAATTATGCTGTATTAAATTGTCAAGAATATGTTACAACTAGACGCTAGTCTCAAAGTAACTAGTTAGTAGTATCAATAGCGTCGTTGTTGCTTTTCTTCGACGATAATTTGTTTGCGAAATAGTTTGCGTCTTCAACGCAGTGAACTATTTCCCGATATGTAAGACTTTTTCCTATTAATGCTGCAAGGTGTATACAATCTTGGGTTTGTTTATCGGCCCCCTTATAAGCACCGGAGTCTTGGAATGCACTCAAAGGAAATTCCTCATTAATGATGACGTGATTTTTTAAGTCGTGTACCAAGTTATTCAGATTTTCGTACTCATCAGGACTCTTTGTGTTAGTATTAGTGGGCTGCAGGTTATTACCTTCCCCGCTAGATGATTGAATATTATTATTAGGTGAAGTATTACTATTACCGGTACTGGTATCTGTATTAGAAGCGGTTGGAGTCTCTGAAGTTGATTTAAATTGTGAAGTTGATGTACCAACAGTCGCAGTATCTGTAGACATGGAGGACGCATTAAGACCCGCCTCAGGAGCAGTTGTCAATGAACGTATAGGTTGATTACTATTTTCTGATAAACTAGAAGAGCCATAAATTGTTCCCACCGTGTCTTTTAAGATACCAAAGTACTTGGTGGGCACTAATTTGCCACTACTATCGGAGACCAAATTAAAACTCGTTGTATCTGCATCTCTGTAATCCCACTTCCAGAAGGCAGTGCCCCATACTCCAGCTTTCTTGAAAGCACCGAGTATCTGTGCAGCATTAGATTTAGTAAAATCACTCTGACCGGGGTTGATTTTGAATACTGCTCCATCCCTTGTCCTTACAACATTGTTCCACTCCCCAATGTATAATGGGACTCCAGTTAGATCCCTGGTTTTTAAAAACAAGTCAAATCTTTGTTTCTGATATGCATCTCTATTGGGAACTCCATAGACACTTATCTTAAATGCGATATTTTCCTTATTTGAAGGTGCCATTTTTGCCAAATTTTCTGGTGAAATATTAATGGGACTATTCAAATCAACCGGAATATTCATGCTGTAGACTATCGTTTTACTGGTGATATTTCTCAACTTTTCTGTAATGAAGCTATTAAACTGGCCTATCTTAGACCATTGATCTATTTTGTCAGCGTGAGGCTCACTAAGAATCTCATACCCTAAGGTACTAGGATGTTTATCGACTGTCAAGACTATTTTCTTAAGAAATTCTGCCATTGATGTCCAGCCATCGTTTCCTTGTTTATCTTTGACGGATCTGTCCCACCAGTCCGCCCAAAAGACTTGTGCTGCTTTATCGGCAGTATTACCGCCACCTCCTCTGGAATATTTTGAACCTTGAAACAAAGACCATGGAAAACCTGTTCCTTGGGCTTCTAGGTATGAAGATGTATGCCATTGATGATTGTCATAGATGACTTTGACTCCGTACTTATCTGCTGCATTGGCTACTGATTCTATTTCCTTCATGAAAGCCTCGGGATTCCTTTCATAAGCCTCCCAATAAAACAGAAATCTAACATGATCCAGACCTGCTCCGGAAATCTTTTTGAAGCTATCATCAATGTAATTTGATGGAGCTTGTGGCGATCCGTTGTCGTGCTGTTTCATATTGACAAAAGCTCCTTTCATGACTACTCCGTTGATAGGCTCGGTGCCAGTCGGTTGATTTGTCAATGCATACGAGTTTAAAATAGCAGTAGTGAAGATGGCAATCAGCAATAACAATATTATCAAGCTACTTGCTAGAATCAAAGCAATAGGAATAAGAACTCGAATGATTTAATATGTATTACTGATTCTTTATTGCCTAAAGCTTTGAAAAGTCACAGGTACACTCGTTTTCTTTGGAGTCGCCTCTTATCGGTCGGTTAAAATGAAATATAAACACATAGTAATTTCTCAATTCGGTGGATCGGAGAAGCTCTTACTAGTTGAGGATGATCTTCGTGAACCCGAACCTAATGAAGTGCGTGTCAAGGTGCTCTCTGCGGGAGTATCGTTTGCGGACCTTTTTATGAGACAGGGAGTTCATCCTGAGTCTTGGAATTTGGGGAGAACTCCGTTTACCCCTGGCTGGGATATCGTTGGAATTGTAGATAAATTAGGGAACAAGGTATCAACATGGCACGTTGGTCAGATTGTTACCTCTTTGCCTGTAGTTGGAGGCTATTCAGAATACATATTTTTGTCATCAAATGATCTGGTAGCAGTTCCCATTGGGCTTGATCCTGCTGAGGTAGTAAGCTTGGTTTTGAACTATATCACTGCTTACCAGATGCTTCATCGTTGTGCCCACATAAAACCCGGTGAAAGCATATTAATCAATGGCGGTGCTGCTGGCGGAGTTGGCACAGCGCTACTCCAATTAGGGAAGCTTTCTAATCTCGATAAAATGTTTGGAACAGCATCAGCTCAAAAACATGGTATTGTATCTGATTTAGGTGGAATTCCAATTGATTACAAGTCAGTAGATTTGGGTCAAGAGATTGTCAAACTCACGAGTCATAACGGTAATGAACCAGGAGTAGACGCTGTATTTGATGGCATTGGAGGAAAATCGTTTAAAACCTCGTACGAGATTCTTCGTAGTGGCGGTAGACTAGTGGCTTATGGAGGCACGCCGACTGCAGACCTCGGTGAATGGTTGACAATGTTTACCATGAATGTAGTTTCTGACAATAAAAAATTTATCCTGTATAGCATACAAACTCTAAAAAGAGTAAACCCAGCTTGGTTCCGTGAAGATTTAAATTTATTATTGGATTTACTAAAACAAGGAAAGATCAAACCTATTGTTGGTGCGAGAATGCCTTTAGATCAGGCCGCCGAGGCTCATGAATTACTAGCCAGCGGTTCCGTCAAAGGAAAGATTGTGTTGATTTGTAATGATTGGTAAATAAGAAAAGTTGGGGGCGCTTTGGCTGAATCCTAATGTTCAGTAACCACAATATCTTTTGCTTCTGCCTTGAACCCTATTTTTGCATGGGTCCCATCACAGTATGGTTTACTTTTCGATCCTCCACACCTACACAACGCTGCAAAAACTACCCCGTCTACAGTAACCATTTCAGGACCATTTTCTGCACACTTAATCTCAACTCTAGCCATAACAGCTTTTGTTTTTTCAACTATATAAGTGATCCCATAGGATGCGAATTGAATTAAGATAACCTGGATGCAACTATTCCGACGTCTCAAAAAATAACTGACTAATCTTGCGCCCATCGTCAATGTATAAAATTACTACTTTATGAATTGGAATATTTTCAAACAAATGTTGTGTGCGCGTATTTCATGTTCAAAGTCAATTTGTTTAATCTATGGTATCTTGTAAAGTAATAATTTGAAATAAATCATTAAACTGATCATATTGTAGTATAAATAATTTAATGAAAAAATCTTATCAGTACTTTTAAAGGATTTATTTCTTATAATTTATAATAATTTCCTACAAGTAATTTAAGTCAACTACTCATCTACCCAATAATAAAATTAAATTTCCGTAACTTAATATATAATCATGGATAGAAATGGTTAGTGAGCTTTCAAAATATATCCATGTGGAAGTTGGCGATAATTTTCATTGTTGCTGGCGCGGTTATAATATTTGCATTATTGGGTTCATCTGCAAAAAATTTGGATACTTCAGTTAGTTAATTCATCTGATGATTTATTTCATTTAAAGTTGATTTCTACTAATTAAACCAAATAAATTATCTTGACATTTTACTGAATTGGTTACGCTGTATCCAATGTTAGGAACATTTAAGGGATTGTGGAATTTTTCAGCTCATGTTTTTCAATAGCGGGCTGTTGAGGCTTGTACGTTATCGACAAGTTATCTCCAACAGCATAATTACAATTTGCGATCACCCTAGGGACTTGGTCTGAAGGTTCTACAACACAATCACCATCTTTCTTCATCTTGACCGAAACA
>DATEFQ010000016.1:0-2060 GCA_035280585.1 Nitrososphaeraceae archaeon | reverse complement strand
ATCGTTATGTTTTTTAGTATCATATTCTGGAAGAAAACTTCCAGATTCAGGAGTAAATTTTCCTTGATTCTCTATCTCGCCCAACAGACCGAATGGACTATTCTTACCGGAATGTAGCTCTTGTAAGGAACCTTCTTTCTTTGCTACGTCTCTTTCCAATTGTAATAGCGCAAATACATCCTTATTTTTAGGCGAAATACCACTGCTAGTTGAATTATTTTCCGTAACTCCACTTGCAAGATTTAATTGTGTTAGAGTAGCAGAAATCGATATCATTGATATCATTAATATTAAAAGGGAAATTTGCAGCGCTATTGCCATATGCAATATATTCTGCATCTAACTTATATAATATTTTCTCTTACCAAATTCCTAGTTAATTTAATCTAAGAAATATTATCGTTATATGTATGGATGATTTATCAAACCAATATTGCCAAAACTTAATTCTGAATAAAGAAATGGATGATTATTCAGAAAAATGCTATGACTTGCTCAAATACACGCCTATGAACAAAAACAGTTTTTTTAAGGTCATAATCATGCTATTTTTTCGTTCAAAATGTTCGCACGTTTTGAGGTGAGGGAATCTCGGAATTAATACAATTATTGACTCTATAAAATGAAATTTCATTATTTTTTGATCCTCGTGTAGCTAGGATTTTAAATGATTATCAGAACTGGATAGTAGTTTATGTTCCTGCATACGTAAATATCTTAGTGAAGCACATTCATTTACTGTTTTGAATAAATATGCCAAATTTTGGATTAAGAAACTCAACCTCAGCAAACATCCAGAGGGTGGATATTTTGCTGAATCGTACAAATCTGATAAAATTATACGTTTGTCTGGTTATGATGGGGTCAGATCGGCATGCACAGCTATCTATTATTTATTAACAGGAAATCAGTTTGCATCGTTTCATATCATGAAGTCAGATGAGATTTGGCATTTTTATTCTGGTTCTAGCATGACACTACACATAATAAATTCAAAAGGAAAATTAAAAGAGGCCTTTCTAGGACCAAATATTAGTAAAGGAGAAACGTTTCAGCTCGCCATAAAGTCTGGCTGTTGGTTCGCAGCATCATTGAATGAGAAGAGATCTTATTCGTTAGTAGGTTGCACGGTATCTCCTGGATTTGAATATAAGGATTGGGAAATAGGTAACAGAAAAAGACTAGCTGAATTGTACCCTCAACACAAACAGATAATAGAAAGATATACGAAACCGTCGGTAAAATAAAAAATCTTTCTAAGCTAGTAATGGTCTCTTGAGATACCTTCTCAATACCTCGGTATCTAAATTATCAATCGAATATAGATCGTAATTAATTCATTTGGATACAGGCGCCAGAAAATCGAAGACATTATCTACCTTTTGAGTATTCTCATTATCAATTTTTTCATTTTCATGGTGGTCATTGAGAATAGGTTTATCATCGGTAGGAGGATTCAGAATAGACTTATCATCGACAGTAGGATTCAGAACAGACTTATCCTTTCCTTCAAAACTGCACCCGAAACTAGAAAGTATTCTTGTGCATTCTTGGAATTTGTTCTGAGAATCTAATTCATTCTTAATATCATTGCTTTTTGTGCTTGTTACTTTATCGACATAGTTACTAATTGGTGGCTCTAATAGATTTTGTGGTTTATCCATTTTAAAGGATATTGATTTCGTAACCTTGGGATAATCCTTGGACAAAACATCTAAATTAATCTGATATGCATTGTCGCCACTTGTAGCAGGAGTATCCCACGAATAAGACATTATTCCATTGGCGTCTGTCTTTTCTGAAATCTTCTTTCCTCCAATATTTGTCATAACATTTACGCCAGATATTGCTTGTTTATTATTAGCATCCAAAACCTTTACATCCATAGATTGTTTGTCACCAGGAACAACAAGATCTTTTAGTAGACTTGCTTCAACTAACAATTGCTTTTGAACTTGGAAATTTCCTGTTATCGATGCTGGTTCATAGCCATTAGCAGATGCCGAAACCAGTACGTCATATTTACCAGATGGAGTATTCGAAGTTATATTCCAAGAATG
>DATEFQ010000015.1:0-5660 GCA_035280585.1 Nitrososphaeraceae archaeon | reverse complement strand
TATATTTACTTCTTCGTTCCTTGCAGGAATTATTATTGAAACGGGTGGTAAATTTTTAAAATACGCAGAACGAATGTCCGATTTATTGTTCGTTCTTGTTTTAGTCATATAAGAATTGTAAGACGAGAATGTTCTGCTAGATATAATCATCCAAGTAACAAAAATCCCGAGTGCTATTAAAAAACTAAGAAAGTTAGTATTGAATAATATTAACATTTCATCGAAAATCATTTTTTAATCTGCCTCAAAATCTATTGATATGTGTTCCATCGCTTTCACCATTCTTTGCCCATCAAAAAACATACATGATTAAAAATTTATTAAGTACTACAAAACTAACAAAAAATTGTCGGCTTGTATTATATCTTATTTGTCCTCAAGTTTCATGACTAAAGCTCCTTCATCAACTTTAAATCCCAACTTATTATAGAATGATGCATTATCCTTGCTGCAGTACAGAATTAACTTTTTACATTTTGCACTAGAAGTTCCAAAACTGGTAACATGATTAACAAGTTTTCTGCCTATTCCTCTCCTTTCGTATCCACGGCGGATAGCAACATCCTCTATGTAGCCGACCTTCATACCCCTATTTATAAACTTGAATTCCACTAATAGTGTGAGGGTTCCTATTACCTGATTATTTGATGTGTTAATCGCAACGAAAATTTTGTGTAACTTATTGAGTTTAATTTTCTTTAAAATCCTTATTGCATGATTCTCAGTAATATTGGGACTTACAAGGTTATCGAGTACTTCTAAAAAACCGTTTTGAACGTCAGATTCTCTAATTTCTCGTATCAATATCATGGTCAAACATCTCGTTACTCATTTTGAAGTCTTTGTCTGATAAAGCAATATCTACCAGCTCTGAGTATGTAACAAATTTGTAATCTTGATTAGTTTTTAAATGCTCAACCATTTTCATTTGATCATCTAAAGCTTCGTCTGGGTCGTGAGGCGGATGAATTGCCAATCTAAATATTCCAAAAGACTCCCCCTCTACATTGAATAAGTGTTTATAAAATTCAGTTTTATTTTCGTTGAGCATTTCTTTATTCTTATTCTTATCGCCATATTTGTCCCAGTTCATAACAGGAGAAAGAAGGTATTTTTTCGCTGAGTGAATAAACTCTATACTTGATCTGGATTCAACAATTTCGAAATTGAGGTCTTTGAGCGCTTCTATTGTTTCTCTGCTTAAACGCCATGCAGGAGGAATAAATGTGGTCGGTTGTGGAAGCTTTACAGACTCAATGATTTTAAGACCCGTTTGTATTTCACTTTTTTCCTGTTCCTTTGACTGAGACTCGAAATCCTCAATCTCTTTATTAATTTCATGATACAAGCCATGCAGTGTTACTTCTACATTTTGTTTTTTCGAAAGAGTTGATAGTTGATTGACAAAGGTTGGATAGTTTATTAAATTAAAGGTCTTCTGATAAAAGGGAACTAGACTAAGATTAAATTTTATATTATGCCCCTCTAAAACATCAGTGACCTCTTTCAGTCTCTCTGTGCAGGATGGATTGACGTCATGAATTGTAACGATAGCTATTTTATTCTGCATATGAAAATCATTAATCTATAAAGCATATAACAGTCTAGTCTTGCAAAGACACAGCTTAATCTAATTAAATTAGTTCTTTGAGCGTCTGGCAGATTATCATTGCTATAATCCAATTTCGAAACCATTTTTTATTCGAGGGTATAACGTACCATGGTACATTCTTTACGCCACACCGAACTATAACGTCAGTGTATGCTTTTGAGTATTCTTTCCATTTTTTTCTTCTCTTATAATCTGTTGAATCCTCTTTCCAGCGTTTTTCGGGGTCTGAAGCCCTTTCAGCAAGTCGCCTCCTTTGCTCATCCTTGCTAATATGTAAGAAGAGTTTGATTATTTTGATTTTATTTTCTGTTAGTATTTTTTCAAAATAGTTTATGTGGTCGTATCGGTTAGACAAATCTGACTCGGGAGCCAGCTTTTGGACCTTGGCTTCCACTATATCTTCATAATGAGATCGATTAAACACCCCGACAAATCCTATGGGCGGTACTGCTTTGTGAATTCTCCACAGGAAATCATGAGACAGTTCAATAGAGGTTGGTTTATTGAATGAAATGACATTGCACCAAGCTGGGTTGAGCGCACTTATCACATGTTTTATTGTACCATCCTTTCCTGATGTGTCCATACCTTGAAGCACAATCAAGACAGCGTTTTTATTCTCGGCATAGAGTTTGCTTTGTAAATCAAATAGTAAAGACCTTAGCTTTGTTAAATCTATTTCGAGATCGTCACGCTTTTTACCAAATGTGTTGTCAGCGTCTATATCGGTAAGCTTGAAGTTAAGATTCCGGATCAGTAGCTCTTGGAATTCTTTCAATATTTATTCTGGCACTAAAATTATAATAAATGATGTCGATCGCGCTAAAATCGTCAATCAATATCGACAGATAAAGTATGACATGTTACCTGAATTTGTATCTCATAAGTCATAAATCATTTACAGACTAAGATCCAGTGTGGGAGAGGAAATCAACAAGAAAACAAATGGGAAGCCGCAGCGCAGGTTCAGAACCGCCGCGCTAGCCTTAGGAGTATCGGTTTTTGCAGACGCACTTGATTACATTGCCGCCCCGCTATTTGCTACGCCTATAATCGGTGATGTATTTGATGTCATAACAACCGGGTTGTTATATTCGCTGACGAAAAGCAAGGTATCGGTGATAATGAATCTTGCAGAGTTTATTCCGTTTGTAGGTGACTTTCTTCCTGTTTATACTGTATCGACCCTAATTTGGATTATGCGCGAATACGGTTTTGAACCGTTTGTTAGAAAGTTACTAACATTAATATCAAATAAACACTAAGATCTATTAAAAATTAAAACCTGTATCCTCTGATATGTGGGCCTCTTCTATTATCTTTGGTTGGTACGCATCAGTATATCTCTTGCCAATGCATACTCTTGATGTCCAAGCATATTCAAATGATTATCGTTAGTTCGTCCTAGGCTATTGAAATAACTCTTTGATTCTACAGATGATATTGATACCAGCCCGTCATCAGGACCTGGAATGTACAAATTTCCATCTGTTAGGGGTAACCAATCTCCGCTAATGGTATAGTATTTTGTATTAGGATTTCTGGGAGCATCATCGACAGAAGCGCCAGGTCTCAAATCCCATACTGCCGGAGCGCAGAAACTATTTAGAGAGGCAATCGGTACGCCAGCATTTGGAGTCCCAATCATAATTAGATTAGCTACCTTGTCTCCCCCTTTAGACAGGTAAGCTCGTGCATCCAGACCGCCCTTACTATGGGCTACAATGTTTACTTTTTCGGAACCAGTAAGGTGAGAAATATTTTGAACTATCTGTTGTAAATCGTTAGCATGGCTAGCGGCAGAACCACATTCGTCGTCAGTTGTAAATGTTACTGGAAAAAAAGTTATGCGGTCTTGTTTCAAGAGCCTTTCCCACTTATCCCATACCCTTGCATTCTCTAAATACCCATGCAGAAGAATAAGGGGAAGCGATTGTTTCTGAGCATTAACAATTTGAACGTTAGCCAGAGCGACAAATAATATAAGAATGCATAATACAATAGTTAAACCAACTTCGTTACTAGACAAGGACTCATCCAAGCTTGTATAGCACTTGACTTGTTATAAGTAATAGTGTTCATTACAATAGCAGATGGCAAATACAGAATTAATCCAAGAAAAAATTGGCGAAGCAATAGGTCTAGAAAGAGCCGCTCAAAAGGCTGTTGAAATACTTGAATCACGGGGGTTACTAAAGCCGGAGCAGATCAAGAGGTTATCTAAGATGAAGGATGAAGCAGGCCAACAGGAACAGGAGATGGAAGATCTTGTTGAAGATTTAGGCAACACAGATGGATTTGATTCATCTCTTATAGAAGAAAAAGCGACTGAAACTGCAGACAAGGCTTCGAAAATAATGGAGACATACCTAGGTGAGGATCCTGACACGCAAGAAGCCCTAGAGTTTTTATGTTTAGCTGAAGGTGCGGAAGTAACACATTATGAGGTTCTCAAGTCAGTAGCCAAAGACGCGGAAAACAAAAAGTTTGGAAGGCAGGTAAATTCAATTTTAGCAGAAGAGAAGAGACACCTAGCACTATGCACCAAGTTAGCCAAATCTAATGCCTCGTCAGAATAATTCCCAATTTTTTTTAGTTAAGTTCGAACACGTGCAGTATTATGTTTGTATACTTACCTAATGTTTGTTGCCATGTTATATCTTAATGAGCGAAAAAGATCTAGACGAGGCGCAGAAAAACCAAAGAAAAATAGGTGCTGCTGATAACGATCCTCATACAACTGGTCCAGCCGAAAATCTCAGAGATGAAGCTGCAGGAATGGTAGATGAAAGTGAACGATTTAGCGATCCAATGTCCCCAGAAAATATTAGGGAGCATGAAGCAACAGCTGTCCGGAGAGATGAGGATCCCGAAATTGTTCAAGGGAGACAAGCCGGAACGGCCAAGGAAGAGTCACGCGAAAAATACAAGAAAAGTGGAATGACGGAAGTATGACTTGTCATCCATAAATATTATTTTTTTGGTTAACTCGCATTTCATACCATTAGAAGTTAATCGATTATTGCTTGTTTATTTATTAAGGCCTTTATTTCGTTACTACAGACTATATTTGACCTAAAATCATGCCATGGCTGTTATTTTAATGGTAACGTAACTACAAACGTAGCTCCATTGCAATTTTGTAATCATAACGTGTCGTTAAGGGAATGTGTCGTTAACGAATTTCACTCAGTTGCGGCGATTGGCGATTTGTATATTTTTATCCTTTGTTGCACATTATATATTAGTGATCAAGCCAAGTACTGCCGGTTATAAATTAACGAATGATGCTAAATCTAAAACCGTAATGAATCTTGGGGAACTGCATGCAACGGCAATAAGACAGAGGGATAATTCGGAAGAAGAAGCCTTCTTCGAGATATTAAGAGATATCCAGGCTTTGGATATTATTATGTCGCTCAATAACCTTGGTTGTTATACGCTGCCCAACAGGTCCTTAGTACGTGCTCTAAACTTTGCTGGATTGCAACAAAAATTAGTTAAGAGAAAAATGATGTTTGAGGAAGTAGTCAAGCGGAGAAAGTTTAGGAAAATGTTTGGTTTCTACGGGTATAAACTCTTAGAGTTATGTTCTGTGATGTCACTTGGAGAAGGAAAAAGCAAAAATAGCTACTGGGAAATTTAGTCTTTTAATTGTATTGAAAAGGGATTTTACAACTAATAAACCAAATAATCTAAACGAATTGTCGAGCTTAGTTCCTAATGAGTAGAAGTTACTGAACACTAGAACAAAGTTGCTAATTAGAATTCGTCCGTCGGTTTACCTATTTATATTTTAAAGTGCAAATATTGATATGGTATTAAGCACACTCGTGTATGTTGCAATAGTCATCGTTGTCATTATCATCATAGTGTTGCTGTTAAAATTCCTTTTCAGTGCCTTTTTTGTCATGCCCGTAGCATTAGAACACGATATAGTTGTACAATACTTTTTGCAAGCTCATTACGGTACTTAGTTTTAGTAACTCCATTTTCAAGATGGACATGACGTTTGAAGTCGGGGGCATTAATTTTGATACTTGTATAA
>DATEFQ010000014.1:0-16774 GCA_035280585.1 Nitrososphaeraceae archaeon | reverse complement strand
TTTTGAATAGTATGCGTAATCCTTTGATTCTTCAATAGTCATATCAGGTAAAATAAATCCATCTGTTCCTGCATCCTTCGCTTCCTCCATGAAATACTTGAACCCTCTCTTTTGCAAAATATTAGAATATGTCATTATAAGTATTGGCAGAAGTGGATACGTTTTCCTTATTTTCCTTATCAAATTCAAGCAAATATCTGGAGTAATTCCATTCTGTAACGCCTTGAATGATGCCTCCTGAATCATTGGTCCATCTGCAATTGGATCTGAAAATGGAATACCAATCTCTATAAAGTCAGCGCCACCTTCAATGAGTGATATAATTATTTTTTCACTGCTTATTGGATCCGGATACCCGCCCACAACATAGCATATCAGGCCTTTTTGCTTCTTTAACTTTAATTCATTGAATTTTTTCTCAATTCTGTTACTTTCTCGAAAAATCAACTTTATTACCTCCGCTAGTGCATTTTTTTCTAAACTTTATTACTTGATCTATATCTTTGTCTCCTCTCCCTGACAATGTAACGATAATGTTTTGATCTTTTCGCATTTTCTTTGCCAATTTCATTGCATATGAAACTGCATGGCACGATTCTAGAGCTGGTATTATTCCTTCCAATCTTGTAAGCTTAAAAAATGCATCCAGTGCTTCATTATCGTCACAGGTAACATACTTTGCACGGCCGATATCTTTTAATTGCACATGTTGAGGACCGACGCCCGGATAATCTAATCCTGCAGAGATGCTATGTGTGTCATTTATCTGTCCATATTTATCCTGTAGAAGATATGTTCTCATTCCGTGTAGTATTCCCTCCGATCCTACGCTCAATGTAGCCGAATGTTTTCCCGTCCCAATCCCTAAACCACCAGCTTCAACGCCATATAAAGAAACATCATTATCATCTAAGAAAGGATAAAAGGTTCCGATAGCGTTACTACCACCTCCAACACAACAGACTAATGCAGCTGGAAGTCTTGTAGTAAATTTTTTCAACTGGGATTTGATTTCCTTACCAATTACACTCTGAAAATCCCTTACGATCATAGGATACGGGTGAGGTCCTACCACAGAACCTATCAGATAGTATGTACTTTTTACATTAGTTATCCAATCACGTAACGCCTCATTAATCGCGTCCTTCAAGGTTTTCGTTCCAGAATTTACGGGGTGTACCTTTGCTCCCAATAACTCCATTCTGAATGAATTTAACTTTTGTCGTTCAATATCAATTGATCCCATGTAGATTTCTGCCTTCAGTCCAAGGACTGCTGCCGCCATTGCAGTTCCTACTCCATGTTGACCAGCACCTGTCTCAGCAATTATTCTTTTTTTACCCATTTTCTTTGCTAATAGACACTGTCCTAAACAATTGTTAGTTTTGTGTGCTCCACCATGCAAAAGATCTTCTCTTTTAAGAAGAATCTTTGCACCCCCTACATAATCAGTCAGATTTTTAGCGAAATAAAGTGGGGTGGGTCTCCCAGCATAATTTTGAAGGTAATAATTGAATTCCTTTCTAAAATTAAGAGTATTTTTTATTTTTTCATATGCAACTTCAAGTTCATTAATTGCCGGAATCAAAGTCTCTGGAATATATTTCCCACCGAATTTTCCAAATTTACCATCTATTGGATACTCTTTTAAGTTCCCCATAGTTAAAAACTCACTAAATTTGCGTTTTTATATAATATGGGCATGAGATAACTCCTTTATCTTTTCAATAACGTTCCCGGATTCCATAATACTTGTACCAACTAGAAATGCATCAACTCCCATTGATTTTAGTTTCGAAATCTCATCTGATCTAGATATTCCACTTTCACTTATTATGATATTGTTCTGTTTGTCAAAGTTTTGAAGGAGCGTAAGAGTAACGTTAATATCAACTTCAAGAGTATTTAAATTTCTATTATTTATGCCAATAAGCTGCCGCTTATTCCGCAGGACTTCACCAAACTCATCTTCTGAGTGAACTTCTGTAATGACATCAAGGCCTTTTTTCACTGCGTAATCAGAAAATTTTTCTAGACTTCCTTCACTGAATCCCTTATCGAATATTGATTTAATCAACAAGATGCAATCTGCCCCTATTCTCTTTGCTGCATCAATTTGAATCTCGCTAACTATAATATCCTTCATTAATAAAGGAACAGTTACACTTTTTCTAATAGATGCAAGATTATCAATAGACCCATCAAATAAGTAAGGTTGAGTTACAACAGAAATTCCGACTGCTCCAGAATTAGTCATCTGTATGGCCAAATTCTTCGCATCTATTTTTGATTGATCAAGAATTCTACCTTTAGAGGGAGATGAAAATTTAATTTCTGAAATTATAGGAATATGACTGCAAGAGAGGATTACATTTTTAAGTGAAAGTACAGAATGACTGCCATAATCGTACTTATCTACATTATACAAACCTTGATTGATCGCTTTGTAAGAATTGTCGGCTAATGTTTTAAGCCCCATTTGTCTAGAAAAAAATTTGCTCAAGGTGAAATCTGACAGTAATTCCAATCTTAATCATATAACTGTATTTGACTGTATGAGCCGCGTGATTTTTATGAATATTTAACTGGATTTCCCATACTCAACCTAACCTTGAATTGAAAGCCTAGCTATCTAGACCGACTCGAGAAGGTAATAATGAATTATTCAATTTGTATTCATTGGTTTTCATTAATTATCCCTTTTCCCTAGTCGTTCAAAATTTTGCAATAAAATCCAAAATGAAAGCATAGCAGAAGAATGCAGAGTGTAAAATAGAATAATTACGGCGATTCAAACGATCAAATATAATCGATTTACTGACAATTAAATCATAATTATGCAAGCAGTTAATACAAAAACTCAAACTTTTAAATAGAATTTCATCTAATCATAAGTCATCACCTAATTCCTCTTGTGAAGGTGATGCAAAACTCGCTGGTTGGGCATCCTCCAAATAAATTAGCACCCAACCAATCATTTTACGTCAACTTTCACTTGGTCTTTGAACCCGCCGTAAAACCAAAAGAGTCTTTAGACGCCTATCTCTTTTGCTAGTTTCACTATCTTTTTTCCGTCTTCTGTCAGACTGTTGTATACCTTATTCTTAAGGGTCTTTCTTGATACGAGTCCGCGCTTATGTGCCTTAAGGAGCAGTTTGTGTCCGTATCCATACGCTCCCAACTTGGTGAGCAGTTCTCTTGTTGAGTATCCTCTTCCGGTGCCTATTGTCTTTAACAACCTTACTAATCCCTTCTCCTCGATGAGTATTTTTAGAAATCTTGCTTCTTTCATAGTTCATTAATGAATCTGATTAATTATATAATCGTTACTTGTTATCAGATACGCACTACAGATATAAATTCTGATGATTTTACTAGTGTATAGAATTTAACAATTTCTCTAATAGAATTCGTGGGTGGTTTTATTTATCCAATATTCAAAGCATCCTTCAAATTCTAGATGATAAAGCTCAATTTTATTTTTATTAAAAATTTGACATGATTTTTCTAAACTAACCTATAATTCGTAATATAATAATATATTAAATTATCCATGAAATCCTTTCAAGATGAATTTCGCTCTTTTACTAAAATATTGAAATAAATTCAATTTATTTCATATTTGATACTTATTTAATAACTATTTGCGTAAGTTTGTTGCTTTTTATGATTTTTATCCAGAACCAAATAGTGCTATAAATGGCAGGAATAGAGTCAAGGTTTTTATTGAATGTTAAACAACTCTAGTTGATTATAATGAGAAGAGGAGTCGAAATGATGGCAAAATCAACAGCTACCAAGAATGGCCAAGAACGTATAACTACCGACAGGGATAGTGCTAGACATTTGGAATATTTTAACAACGGTCAATGGCGACATAGTTCCAAATGTAGAGAATTTACAAACAAAGACTGTAAGATCAAGATTCCCGATAGCTCTTTTTGATCAACATCGTAAAGATATCATTCTAATCTGACCGACTCTTAAAATTAATAAGATTCAAAATCAGATAAACAAATCCCATTCAATCGTTAATTGTTAATAGTATGGCAGTGGACAAGTTACTGTCTCTTAGTTATCTCTGTCGTCACAGTAAAACAGTGGATTCTTATAGGTGTGAATAATATATGATGCCGTGGACGAGAACATAATTGGCAGTTAGCACTATTTCCGATATTGAAGCTGATTTTAGGGAACGATACAGCAGCTACCTTAGGACTATGAAACAAAGAATCTATGACACTTATCTGGGTTATAACGAATTAGAAGATGAAAGAAAATTGGTTGTCCAACAAGCTTTGAAGACTCCTGGTCGTAGGGGTGAATTAATCAAGTTTGAAGAAATTGATAAAGAGCTTACAAGAAGATATAGTGAGCACAAAAATTACAATCAAGATAATGTTTGAATCGTAAAGTGCAATTTCTAATTGACCCATTTCTTTAATCACCCGTAACAATAATTTTCAATCTTTTGGATGCTATTGCTAAATATGACGGACACTTTATGATACAGCCCTATCACTGAATCTTCAGTTACAAGTATTATCGTGGTATTTAGCAACTATTGATTTGGATAAAAGATATCGAATTATTCAAAAATGAAAAAAGCGGTTAATTTGAAATGGTCAAACACAGGCCAATAATTAATAAATATATTATCAACATGTTATGACTCTATTTGAGAATTGCCTGAAAGTAAGTTATTCCTTGATAGGTCCAAGTTATCCCCAAGATACATACCCGATGAGATTCATCACAGGGAAAAAGAGATATCGTTGCTTCAAACTATGTTTAAGGATTCATATAAAAAACCAGACGAATTCTTGATGTCGACTCCACAAATAGTAGGAAGATCAGGAATTGGAAAGACTTCTACAATATTAAAATTTTCGAATACGCTTGAGCGTGAGTTTAGACAATCTGGATTAACGCTTAAAGTTGCTTATATAAATCTAAAATTACAGGGAGGCAATAAATATGCCATTTACAGATTCCTTTTGGAAAAAATAGCCCCAGAACTTCCATCACAAGGCCTTAGCGCCGAAGAAATGTTAAGGTATCTTCTTTCATACTTGCATGAGAACAAATTATATACATTAATTATTCTTGACGAAATTGAATTTTTGATAAGATCAAACAAAGATAGTGGCATTATTTATGATTTCACACGCCTTAATGAATTTGATTTATCGAGGCATTGTAATGTAGTAGGTGTTATCTTCATAGCAAGAAGTACTGAATTTCATGACAAAATTGACAGTTCAGAATTAAGCACCTTAGGGCGAATACCGATCGAATTTCTACCTTATTCAATAGATCAAATAAGTGACATTCTCATTACAAGATCATCAGAATCGTTCAATCCTAATGTTGTAGGCGCTGATATAATCGACGAGGTTTCACTTATAACGACATCTTCGCAGGTGGCAGGAGATGTTAGATATGCGTTAGACCTCCTCTTGTATGCAGGTAATCTAGCAGAAGCAAACGGAAGTGATCGAATCACATTAGACCAAATTCGCAAAGTGCACGGTTACAATAAGGCGTCGATTACAATTGAAGATTTAGAAGAACTTCCGAAGAGTCACATAATTACGTTGATGGCCATTGTAAAAGTACAAAATAAAAGAAAAAGGCAATATATCGAATTGAAGGAAATCAGGGCGTACGCGTTAGAACTGGCAAATGAGCATAAGATAAAAAAATTTGAATTCGAGGATTACATGAACGATCTTCTCGGGAGAAAAATAATAGAAATGAAATCATTAAAAGAAATAGGAATGAACATAACATCTTTAGCTGAATTAGAACCTTTATTAGAACATCAGATAAATAAAAAATAATGGATTTCGATAGTAAGACCATTATAGAAAATGGAATTGGAACGATAGGCAAAATCAAGATAATTAAAGCATTGGCTGAAGAAAATAAAATGGTAACTATTTATGTTCTCCATAAAAGAACAGGGCTAAAAAGGGAAGATATCAAACGAAATCTTAAAGATCTACTCAGCATTGATTGGGTTAAGGAAAAAAGAATGGCAAATTCTATGTACCATCTTAACAGAGATAATGAGTATGTAAATGCAATACTCGGTTTTTTTGCAAATGTAGGTTATATTGGACAATCATAAAATGGTTTTCTTCGCATGAGAAATAGGCATGTCATAATATGCTCTTGTTGAAAATTGATCGTTAACTTGTGTTAAAAACATCAAGTTTTAAAATTATCCGAACTTATCTGAAAACGATTAAAAAGGTGATAATATAAAGTCTAATGTGCGGAATAAAAACATTAAACCTAATAACAAATTTCCAAAATTCATTTTTATTACTGGAGGAGTGATGTCAGGTCTTGGAAAAGGAATAGTTGCTTCTTCCGTGGCAAAGCTACTCCAGCTAACCGGCTTAAACGTAACTTGCACGAAAATTGATCCGTATGTAAATTACGATGCAGGAACTATGAACCCCACAGCACACGGAGAGGTCTTTGTTACAGAAGATGGGGGGGAATGTGATATGGATATGGGAAATTATGAGAGATTTCTTAACGCTCCGATGACAAAATGGCATAATATTACTACTGGAAGGATCTATTCTGATGTAATAAAGGCTGAAAGAGAAGGCAGGTATCTTGGACAATGTGTGCAGATAATTCCACATGTAACTGACGTAATTAAGAAGAGTTTGAAAAGCTTGGCTAAAGGTTATGATATTTTAGTTGTTGAATGTGGCGGTACAGTTGGCGACATAGAGAGTCTTCCCTTTCTAGAATCTTTTAGACAAATGGAATTGGAAGAGGGCGATTCAGAAACACTATTTATACATGTTACATTAGCGCCAATTTTGGATGTCGTTGGTGAACAAAAAACTAAACCCACTCAACACAGTGTTCAGGAACTTAGAAGGATTGGAATTCATCCATACATACTAGCAGTGAGATGTCAAAACCCGTTGAACAAAGAAGCAAGACACAAAATTTCAATGTTTGCCAGCATCAGAGAACAATGCGTTATATCATGCCATGATTGTTCCTCTATTTATGATGTCCCAAAAGTACTGAAAGATCAGGGAATAATCAATGTGATCTCGGACAAGCTTTATCTGAAAAATCGTATAATAAAATGGGCTGAATGGAGAAAGGTGACAAATTCGTTTATTAATTTTTCAGGAAATGTCAACATTGGAATTGTTGGAAAATATGTAAATTTACCTGATAGCTATGTGAGCGTTTACCAAGCGTTGCTGCATTCATCTGCAAAATTAGGGAAGAAGTTACACGTTGAATGGATTGATTCTGAAAGGTTTGAAAATGGATATAGGGAGGAGGTAAAATTTTTGAACAAATTTGATGGGATACTTGTTCCGGGAGGATTTGGAACTAGGGGAAGTGAAGGAATAATTAACTCAATTAATTATGTAAGGAAGAATGATATACCATTTTTAGGAATCTGTTTTGGTTTTCAATTATCACTAATTGAATTTGCAAGAAACCAGTGTGGCATATCAGAAGCTAGTTCGCAGGAATTTAATCCTGATGAGAACAATTCATTGGTAAAATTTATGCCGGAACAGGAACATGCTCTAAGGCTTGGTGGCTCTATGAGATTGGGAAAACATGATATAACAATACTGCCCAATACACTGGCCAAGACGATATACAAGAATAACAAAATCCAACGAAGACATAGACATAGGTTTGAATTTAATCAAGATTATCAGCGAATAATTGAAGAAAAGGGAATGGTATTATCGGGTCATTCAGATATGGGTAAAAGAATCGAAATTGTTGAAATTCCAACAAATAAGTTCTTTTTTGCGGTACAATATCATTCTGAGTTTAGCAGCATACCTGGCAAGCCCGAAGAAGCTTTTGAGTCATTCATAACTTCCTGTATCTAAAATCACAGTCTTAGGTTTAACTCGTATGTTTTTTGTCTAGCATCACGTAACGAGGTCTTTTTCCTAACATAGCCGCGCTGAATAAGATGGCTCAATGACAATCTTATTGTTCTCTCTGGAAGCATCGTTCTCTTGCTTAAATCCTTTTGACTCAATTCCCCTTCGTACTCAAGTGTTTTTAAAATCAACTTGGCACTCGGTGGCATGTCAAGTAAGTCTTCGGCCAATTTGACCTTTTTAGCGATAATATCCATCGGAGAATGCTTGATCAATCTTACAAATCTTGCTGGAAATTCATGTTTTTCACATACTATATTTTTTCGAACAGCTACCCTTTTACCTCCATCCAAGATTACTTCACACAGGTACCTACACAGTATATCCGCAATTTCCAATCTATCGGTATTCGGGACTATAAGAGGTCTGCGAGTATTGTCCATAGAATTAACTGGAACAATGACAAATACCTGAGACCTTTGTAAAACCATCGGACCTCCTGCAGACATACCATAAGCAGTCGATCCAATTGGAGTAGAAATGATAACTCCATCACTGTTATCATGCCAGATATCATTGCTATTAATTTTCAAAATATATTCCATCAGGGTAGCACTTTTTCTTGGGAAGAGAGAAATATCATTAAGAACAGGTTCAACTTCTTTACCATCAACATTGACAGAAAGTCTGCATACATTATCTATTTCATAATCGCCTTTCTTTATTCTGCTTATGGACTTTTTTAAATCAGTTAGATCAATCTGGCCTAAAAATCCGGTTGAATCTGATTCATATATCCCCAGTACCGGTACAGTGAAATCCTTAACATAGTGTGAATAATCTAGTATCGCGCGATCTCCTCCGGCAGTAATCACAATATCCACATTGGGAGTAACCGTCTTTTCTGATCTATATATTATCTCTGAAGAGATGTTTTCATCATCTAAAATTTTCTTGATTTTGCTTGTTAGACTATCGTCTCTTGAGCTTATACTTGAGATAGCCACTTTCATTTTAAGTAATTAAAAGTGAAGACACTCAAATTTAAACCTGATTTATGATTTGCTAGACAATCTCATAATTCATTATATTGTAGTAATATGAAGCGTTTTCTTCTATCGCCTGTTTGGATGGTACTTTTTTAATTCCAACCTCTTTTGTTTGGAGTGCGGCGGTTAGAGATCCAGCCGCGAAACAAAATGCCCACACGGAATCTTTTTCCTTTAGCATGGTGAAGGCGAAGGATGATCCAATGATATCGCCAAGCCCTGTTGAATCAGGAGCGTCAATTTTTGGTAATTCCAACCAATAGTGTTTTTCTCCTTCAAGTAGATGAATAATCTGGTCCTGTGTGTGTAACACATAATCTATTTTATATTTAGAGTGAATTTTTTTCATTCCATCTATACCTTGAAGACCATTTGCAAAACATGAGATTTCTTGATCGTCCAGTTTTATGCCATTTATATTATTAATGGATATGTCGATATTCTTCCTTATTGATATTCTGCCTGTGGAATCTACCGCTCTGGTATAACCTTGTGGATCCAATAAAATAAACTCATTTTCTTTCCTAGATGAAACTAGATAATATAAAATATCAATAGGCACTTCATCGATAACGGGGCTTATTATCCAGCAATCTGATTTTTCATTTTTTATCTCATCAAAAACTAATGCACTACATTTTGATTTGAGTATTAATTCACGATAATTTTCAAAGTTCCTTAAAATGAATCGAGTCGTTGGGCTTTGTTGGGGGCTTGAATTATTCAAAGAAATTCCCTCCTTCTCTAGGTATTCAAGATATTTGGTATCAAAATCTTTTCCAAAATGAGTAAAGAGTGTCGTTTCAAATCCAAATTTTCTTGCGGTAATACCACAATAAGCAGCAGGTCCACCTAAGCTTTGTGTTGACTTGAGGTCGGGGGAAATAATCTCGTCTATGACCAGATTGGATAATATAGTAGCCTTCATAGTGCGATATCATCTTTAATTCTATTAGTTTGATAAATGTTGATTTTAACAATATCAGAAGATTTAAAAGAAGATAATATGGTATTTCTTTGATGCCAAAGAAAAGGACAAGCCGAGGACGCACTAAAGGTGGAAAGGGAAGCTCGGGAACAGTTCATTGCAGTCAGTGCGGTGCCATGGTTCCTAGAGATAAGGCTAAAAAAGTTACCGGTAGAATTACATTAGTAGAACCCACTTTGGCAAAAGAATTAAGAGCTCAAGGGGCATACATTGCGCCTTCAATGGATGTCAAATTTTACTGTGTTTCTTGCGCTGTTCACCGGGGAATAGTAAAGGTAAGGTCAGAAATGGAACGCAGAAGGACAGGAAGATTGGGATAAAAAAGCCTCGTTAGAGCCTTTTTAGAACAAACCAAAATCTTTGAATAAAGGAAAAGATTGAGAGGAAAATAATAATTATAACTCCCCATTGGATCGATCCAGTAATTGGAATTAATCCGCAAATTGATAAAATTACCAATCTTTCAGCTCTTTCCCCCACTCCCACACCTTTAAGCTCTATCCCTAGTGATTCTGATCTTGCTCTCAAGTAGCTGACAAGTATTGATGAAGATAGCGCAATCATTGCTAGAATAGGATTTGATAAGCCACCTATTGCTATTCCAATAAAAATTAGAGCTTCAGAAATTTTGTCAAAATTGGAATCCAGAAATGCACCCTTGGGAGTTGATTTATTCAATACTCTAGCTACACAACCATCCACAACGTCAAAGAAACCAGAAATTAGGAGCAATATACTAGCGATTATTTGCGAGGGAAACATTATGTCATTTGCCTCCAAGAATTTTGAAATACCAAATAAAATGCTTGATAAAATGGCTAGAGCAAACGCAATCGCACTCCAAAACGTTGGCGATAAACCGAGTGAGCCAAATTTATTTCCTATTAGCGTTGTAATAGGAACTAATTTATCTCTAAACCTGTTAAGCAAGTAGTAACATAATATTTATGTAACTAGCAAATATCCTTTGTCATATAATGAAGGTATGATCATAAAATCAATTATTTAACACTTGGCTGCGGTATACTTGATACTATCGATTAAGAAAGTTCATAGTTGTTAATGATACTGCATCTCTTATGTTTCATCTGAATTACAGTCGACAGTTTTTTCAATAGGTAGTTTCGGCAATTTAGGTTCTTGTAGATTTTGTGCGATTTTCCAGCTATTTGCTAACTCTACAGCATCAATCTCACATGCAGTAATGATCTTGCTTTGGTAGTTGACAATTGGATTCATTAGATCATCAAAGTTTGAATGTCCCAGTCCAAGTGCATGCCCTATTTCGTGTTTCAATACGAGACTCAAGGTATCATCATTTATCAGCTCTTCATTAAAATTTACAGAAATACGCATCTTAACCATTTTAATAAAACCATTCTCATCCAGAACGCTTGTAGTTTGTCCAACGGTTTCTTCACCCTTATGGTCAAAGATGATCATTATGTCTGCCTTGGAAGCATCGCGAACTTGCGTGAATTTGACAGATTTTAATTTGGAATTCCACTGGTCAAAGGAATTTGTTACCAGCTTCTCGCTTTGCTGGTTTGTATTATTAATATAAAATGTCAAAACAGAATCATTAAGACTCTTTCCCCAAGTACAGCATATCTGCAAAATTTTCTGGTTATTCTCTAAATTTAAGGATTTGAATTCAGACAAGGACTCAGGATAAGACAAAATTGCTACTATCATGACCAAATTTAGCACAGTGGAGAAACTATCGGTTTTTTTCAACTATACCAGGCAGACCTGTACAAGACTCAATATATTATAACACCTGATGTGTTCGTTTGCATCTAGAAAAATAGAAAAGTAGAGGTGTAGGGACAAGTTCTTGCTTTAAACTGACAATTGTATTAGATTGAAATAAGCGAAAAACACGATTGTTAATTTTAAGCGTAATTCCCCTTTATTGATGACCTTGCACCACATGCCTCACATACAAGGAAGCCCAGCTTTTTTGCCTTCTCTGTTCTTGTGTCCGGACTTTGACAGACGGGACATATGACATAGTCCCTTACATATCTTTCCAATAGTGCATCAAAAGAAGAAGGTTCTTTGCGGCCCAGAAAAATGACTCTATCACCGGCAATATATCCAGCAGATGCAAGCTCCTTATTCAAATAAAGTAATATCTTTTCAGGCTCTCTTCTTAACGCTTTAGGAAATTCCATAAAGTTTCTAAAAATAGTACGTTGACCTACCCAGATAATTTGGGGTTTCGGGACTTCCAGTCTTGCGGATTCTTTCTTTGAGGCATTAACCAAATCCCCTTGTATTCTATTCAGGAGAGTTTCATACGACTTGTCTACTTTGTCCATACTACTCGATATATTGAAGGCTTTAATGTTCTTTGTCATACATGAAAATTAACTTATTTCAGTCGTTAGCAACAGACATTTGCGACTCCACCCAGAAGATCTCTAGTTAATTATATGATAATGCCATTTTCATGACGATTGTTTAAGCCAATGAAAAAAGGGGATTATTGGATCGTCATAAGGCAATTTAGTAGAATTTTTGACATTAAATCCTAACATTAGCATCCGTCCTTCTAATTGTTCTACAAGGTCTGCTGGGACATTAATACCTCGAAATGGATTAAATAATTTGAAAAAGTAATCTTGCTTGTAGTACGCAAGATGCCAAGCGTAACTATCTGATAGAATCGTGGGGTCCTTTGATATTCTTTTGGTTATATCAAAATTCGCCTGCTTATTGACATATTTGTTATTTGAATCGATCAAAATTTGCATTGATCTTTTGTTGAAATTCTCTCTTAACAAATCTTGGTTCATACTGATTGGATTGTTCGCGTAAAGTCGAATTTGCCTTGCAATTTGCTCCATTGTTTTCCTAGCTATATCTTTAACACTTGTGATTTCAAGATCCCCGTTTACTCTATGATCTTTTCCAAAAATGTAAAAGGACGCTATTAATTCATCTTTCTCTATTAGTGGCAAATTCGTTTTGCCGTTAATAAAATTTAGCACTCTATACGAAAAGTCGATAGGGATAAAGATTCCCATGTATGAATCAGAAATGATCAAGACCAGTACTTGTGGAAATTAAGTTATTGGAATTACTAAAAATATAGTTTATGGAAAAAATGAGAAAAAAAATTTTCTAGTGCGCATGTGGCGGAGGTGCACTACCCTTCGATAATGCTTCATTGAACGTACCCGAAGCCTTCTCATGAAATTCAAGCGATGACTGGTCTACCTTCACAGCTTGCGGCGGACAAACGGATACGCAAGCCATACACCAAATACAGTCGTGTTCACGAATTGCATCTGCTTTGTCGGTGTAATCTTTACGCTCTTCTTTGACAGTACTGCCTGTACCATTCCACGTCTGTTTAGTTGCTTCCGTAGCAGGTACGTCGTATTCTGTTCGATACCACTGGAACACCTGGACTGGACATGCTTCGATACAAGCACCATCAGCTACACACGAATCCCAATCTACCGCTACCATGGTACCGCTTACACCAAGAGGTACTATTTGTTCACCTCTAGCAGCATAGGCAGCTTTTACTTCTTCGTTTTCTGCAGCCTCAGCAACTTTTCCTGGTCCCCACATGAAATGGAAATGCTCGCCGTCTGCAAGTTCTATCTTTCCAGAAACTTGATGATTTTTTGGAAAATCCGGATCTATAGGCATGTTTATCGCTTTGATCTTTGTCTGAATATTATATAAACCATATGTGTAAACGCAAAATCAAGGAGCAAATTGATGAGTCTAATTGTTTAAAAATCAATGTGAAATAAAATTTGCGTACTAACTATTAGATTTTATCTAAGACAAAACCTCACAACTATGATTTAATAGCCTCTACAACTTTGCTGGCGATAAGCTCTATATCGTTTTCTGTTATAGATGGATGTACGGGTAGTGACAGTACACTCTTCGATGCCCATTCAGTAACTTCAAGCGTTCCATTATGGAATTTTGAATAGTACGGAGTCTCATGGACAGGTGGATCATAATAGACGGTTGCACCGATTCCATTATCGTTTAAGAATTTTTTAACTCTGTCGCGATTGTTAATCAATGCCACAGTATAGAGATACCAATTGTATTTTACTCTCTCATCATCTAGTGGGAGGACTAGATATTTGCGGTCAATTCTTTCACTTAATAGCTTTCCTAATTTTTTTGCATTTACAGTCCTTTTTTCTAGCATCGATCGAATTTTTTTCATCTGAGTTTTTGCGATTGCTGCTGAAATTTCTGGTAATCGCATATTGAATCCGATTATTCGTGTATCATAACCATGTACCATTCCATGATTTCTTATCATTTTCAGGATTTCAGCATATTCATCACTATTGGTAGTGATCGCACCTCCCTCTCCTGATGTTAGAACCTTAGATGCATACATACTAAAACACCCCATTTGGCCTAGTGTCCCGGTCTGCTTTCCATTATATATGGAACCTAAGGACTGACAGGCGTCCTCTATTACAACTAGTGAATGTTTCCGTGCAATTTCCAGAATTTCATCCATCTTCGCTGGATGACCATATAAGTGCACAGGGATTATTGCCCTTGTTCTCTTGGTAATTTTTTTTTCAAGATCAACAGGGTTCATTGTATAGGTATCTTTTTCAATATCCACAAACACTGGTTTGGCTCCTGTACAAGATACCGAATTTGCAGTCGCAACAAATGTAAATGAAGGAATCAAAATTTCATCCGTTTCTTTAATCCCTGCTGCAAGAATTGATGCATTTAATGCCGCTGTGCCAGAATTCACTGCAATTGCATGCTTGACATGCAAGAAATCAGCCAACAGCACTTCAAAATCCTGAACCCTTTTCCCACCACAGTTAGATGCAGAAGTTAAAATTCCTTCATCCAATACCTTAAGAATTTCCTGCCGTTCATTTTCATCAATTTGTGGTTTATTAATTGGTATCATCTATGGTTCACTTAACTTACGATTACAACCATACAAAATATTACGCCATTTATAATCAAAACGCCTCATCGAGGCTTCTTTTGCTATTTAAACAAATAAAAATAAGAGATATTCCAAGAAATTCAAGCAGATGTGGCAGAGTGGTCTTCTTATACTTAAGAACACAATAATGCGTCGGCCTTGAGTTAGGCTGAAAGAAAGCCGATTCGCCTTCGGGCGAGCAGGAGTTCAAATCTCCTCATCTGCGTTATAATTTGCCAATTTTCCGAGCTGTCTAACGTTGTAATCAAACTAATTGAATACGATTATAAAAAATCAAGTCTAATCCACGATATGGATAGAAAAAAGCTAATTCGCCTTGTTATCCCTTCCGCCCTTATTATAATCATAAGCATTTTTACCATGAAATTTTCGCCGTCTGAGACCTCGGTACCCTTACCATCACCAGTATCAAATTCAAGTAACTTGTCAAATTCTAAGGGTGTAGAGGTTGTTGCACGAGGATTACAAGCACCTAGGGCTATTGATATAGCTGATGACGGTAGAATATTCGTCACTGAAAAGCTTGGGAGTATTAGAGTTATTGAAAATGGTGTCCTCTTCTCAGAACCGGTCGGTGACATTAAGGTTGAGAATCTCGGAGACGGCGGTTTGTTGGGTATTGCATTACACCCAAATTTTACGAAGAATCATTTGTTTTATGTATACTACACCTATTCGAACAGTACGGGGTTATTCAACAAAGTCTTAATGCTTCAAGAAAACAAGAATAGAATAATAGATTCTAGGATAATAATGGACGGTATTCCAGGGAGTGAGTTTCGAGATGGTGGACGGATAAAATTTGGTCCTGATGGAATGTTGTATATTTCAACTGGAGATGCCTCAATGCCAAAATTATCTCAGGACCTGAATTCTCTGGCAGGAAAAATTCTTCGTATTAATGGAGACGGAACCATCCCAAAAGACAATCCATTTTCAAACTCACCGGTGTATGCATATGGATTTAGAAATGTTCAAGGACTGACATGGGATCCTGAAAGCAGAGAACTGTACGCTTCAGACCTAGGTGCTGCAGGCAATGATGAAATAAATTTGGTATCACCGGGCAAAAATTATGGTTGGCCCGATGAAGAATGTAATAAAAATACTAAAAATACTGCACCCTTGCTTTGCTACAATCCATCTTTAGAACCTTCCGGAATTACATTTGCGTCATCAAATAAGCTGGGATACAAGAATCAACTCATTATTGCTACTCTAAAGGGGTCACATCTGAGAGATATTGATTTTAAAACGGGTAACCAGAATACCATACTTGTCGGGTATGGTCGTCTTAGTGATGTTGTTGAATCTCGAGATGGATCAATTTTTGTTCTTACGAGCAATACCGATGGGAATGGGATACCACAACAAGGCGATGACAAAATATTAAGGCTCACACGATCATAGTAAAGGTACCAATGATTAAAGAAAGGAAGTTCTATCAAATGAGCCTTGCCCAGAGATTATCATTAATTGCATCAAAAACCAATCTTACAAAAAATGAAATTTCAACTGCCGTAAATCAAGCCCTATCATTTGATAAAATTGACAGAATGGTAGAAAATGCGATAGGAGTATTTTCACTTCCTCTTGGTATAGCAACAAATTTTCTAATAAATGGAAAGGATTACCTGGTTCCTATGGCCATCGAAGAACCATCCGTTGTCGCAGCCGCGAGTCACTCGGCAAAACTAGCGAAGTCTACTGGAGGATTTAAGGCAAGTGCTGAAAGTTCTATTATGAGAGGTCAGATTCAAGTAATTGATGTGTCAAATTTCAAGAGAGCCATGGGTATTATTTCAAAGAGTAAAGATTCACTACTCAGTATTGCTAATTCATGCTCAAAAAATGTCAGGGCGGTGGATCT
>DATEFQ010000013.1:0-8054 GCA_035280585.1 Nitrososphaeraceae archaeon | reverse complement strand
GCAAATTTTTAAAGTCCAGATTGAAACCGAGAATTTTGGTATAGAACGCAATCGAACGCTGAACTTCTTTAACTTGATAGCGAACGCCCCGAAGTCCTAGGACGAAGTTCTCTTCCTTCGTTGATGGGTTCTCCATGTTTTATTCGCCCTCTTTGGGCAGTGTTCTCGCTTATCGTTAATAAGAATTTCTGGTATCTAAATAAAGAATACGTTATTACTAAAATTAGAAATTCTAATTCAGTCTCATCTGAAATTCCAGGTTCATCCATCCGAGCACAAAAATTATGTCGAAAATGATTCACAAAGTGATATATTCCGATTTATGGTTTTATATGATATGTGAATTCAGATTAGAAGTGAGTAAAATCCTTCTTCATCTAATCGTAATTTATATAATTTGTTACCCTTTGTTAGATACATAGCACTGTGGGCATTAAACAAGTCGAAAAGATCGTCAAATGATCCGCTAATTATATTTCTTGTGTTTGCAATACAATAGGTAATTCCAGGGAGCGATTTTCTTTCAAACCATTCACAGAACCCTACTGCCTTCCTTACTGATTCTTTCCGGGCAAGATCTTCAACTAAAAAAGCAACTGTCAGAGGAAACTTGTTGCCAACTTTATTTCCTATAATTTCCAAGACGTTGTTTCCAGTTTCCTGTGGATTTTCTAATAGCTTCTCATAATTACCGGCGGTTGCATCAAACCACTTTCTCTTGTTAAGATATTGCATACCATAATGTTTTGCTGAACCACAAGAGGATTTGAACCAATTTTCCGAGGCGAGTTTATCGATTTCGTCAAGTAGTTTACTTAAGGTTTTCTCATTATCATACAAAATCAAATTATGTCGGTGTCGCTGATTTTCATGATTTTTAATCCATTTATCAACAGCATCTCTTACGATCGATGCTAAAGTAACGCCATCGTCCGTGGCAATTTGAGTTGCTTTTGCATGAAGTTTTTCATCGAAATCTCTCACGAATAGATCCTTTACCATGCATTTAGTTTCATTGTAATCATTATTAAAGATATCTAGATATCTAAATTAGATACAATTAAATAATAGATATCTAGATATCTAATGCATGACAAAAATCAAAAATCAGTCCATCATTGTTGATGGTCACAAAATATTCTATCGCGAAGCCGGTGACAAAGAGAACACACCAACGATCCTATTACTCCACGGATTCCCAACATCTTCGCACATGTTCAGGAACATCATTCCGGCCTTAGCAGACAAATTTCATCTGGTAGCACCAGATTATCCAGGCTTTGGATATAGCTCCATGCCTTCTTTAGACGAGTTCGAATACACGTTTGATCATATTGCCGACATTGTAGACAAATTCATCAATAAGATAGGAGTGGAAAAGTATAGCCTATACCTTATGGACTATGGTGCACCAGTAGGCTTCCGGCTTGCAGTAAAGCATCCTGAGAAGATAGAAGCGTTGATAGTGCAAAATGGAAATGCATACGATGAGGGCTTGGGTCAATTTTGGGAACCACTGAGAGCTTTTTGGGTTGAACCTAGTGAGAATAATAAGAATGCACTCAAGAAGTTTCTTACCATGGAAGCGACTAGATGGCAGTATACACATGGAGTAAAGAATGAATATGCAATAAGCCCTGACAACTGGATCCATGACCAGCTGCTACTTGATCGTCCAGGAAATAATGAAATCCAGCTTCAGCTATTCTATGACTACAAATCTAATCCACCGCAATATCCTCAATGGCAAGAATACTTTAGAAAGTATCAACCACCAACACTTGTAGTCTGGGGCAAGAATGACGTCATATTTCAAAAGGAAGGAGCTATTCCTTATCAACGTGATCTTAAGAACATACAAATCCATTTGTTGAATACAGGACACTTTGCGTTAGAAGAAGAAGGCGATCTAATCGCCAAATTGATATCGGTTTTTCTTTTGACTAATCGAAAAGCTGTTCCTTTAATAGAGGCCTAAGAAGATGCGATTCCTGATGCACGCAAAAATATCTACAGAAGCTGGAAACCTAATGCTGCAGGATCCAAACCTTCTGAATAAACTTGAGGCATATATAAAAAAGGTAAATGCAGAAGCATCATACTTCTTTGAGGAGAAAGGCCAAAGAGTTGCTGCATTCATCGTTGATATACGGAGAACAAACGAAATACCAGCTTTGGTTGAGCCACTGTTTAGTGGGATGGGTGCTCACGTAGAGCTCCATCCGTTAATGACTTTTGATGACCTGAAAAAGGGAATACCCCAAGCAGTGGTTGAAACTAACTCTTACCGCACTTAAAGACCTTGACTATATTAAAGGCGAAAAAGCGGGCTTAATATTTATATCGAAAATGATTTACAGACCTCAGGACCCGAAAATATCATAGAATAGATGAATCGCATTACAGTCACTGGGAGTGGTAGAAGATGAAGATTCCTGCAGAATTCAGGTAGGATCGTATGCATAGTTGACGATGATTTTGATATTGCGCAACTTTTCCGCGATGCATTAACTATCCTTGAAGGAGTTAGGCTGTTTACTTTCACCGATCCTATTTTGGCACTAGAGCATATTCAAATAAACGAGTCCGCTTACTCTTTGGTAATATCTGATTATAGAATGCCAAGTTTGAACGGTATGGAATTGCTCAAAAAGACAAAAGATCTGAATCCTTATGTAAGAACGATATTAATGACCGCATTCGCTACAGATGATCAGATATTTCGGGCCTACATAAAAAAGAAAATAATTAATGCGTTTCTTCAAAAACCAATACGTATTCATGATTTAATTATGGAGGTTGACACTCAACTTCATAAGTACGAAACTCAGAAGTGTTTTCCTGCGCATTCCATGTAACTGTTTTATAATTTTCTGAGCAATATAATCGCACTGACGCATCAAGAAGGTGTCAATTCTGGTGGGCCATCTTGCCAAAGCCGGCCCACCAGTGTTTAGCTTTTTTATAATTTGATGGACAAAGATATTGCAAGCATCAACAAAGTAGTTTACATATTCATTCTAGCGGGCCCATTTGGGGCTCGCTGGTTTTGCATTCGAAGCATCCCGAGTGTTCATGTTCTATACTTTAGCGGATTTCGATTAACCATTATAAAGTTTAAAAGTCTAGATGAAATTGATGAAAATTCAAGTACTACTAGCGATAGCGACATTTGCTCTTTCATTGGTAATTGCGTATCCAATGATGAGTTTCGCACAATTCGAACAAAAAGGAAATCAATCATCATCTGGATCGCAAATTGAGGTCCCGATGAATTTCACTCTAAAATCAAAGGGTGGAGAGAAAGCAAAAGAGGGTCAAGAAAATAAGACTGTTACTGTAGACGTAACCGTTCAAAGTGAAGGCGGGAGCCCCACGAAAATACCAGTAACCGCGGAAGTGCCAAATAACACCAAAATGCAGGATGTGCAACTTTGTTCATCCGTGAAAGAAGGTAAGGAATCATGCCAATCGTTAAAGGACTTGATGCCGAAAGAAAATCAATCGTCCAGCGGATCATCTGAAAAGTCATCAAAAGGATCTAACGACAATAGTACTGACAACGGCAAAAATAACGGATAAGCAAAATAACTAGGCAATTAACCTAGTTCAAAAATTTTTTTATGCCGTCACTAAAAATGCTCCAATATCATTTGCGTAATGAAGTAGGATCCTGTTACTAGAATCATAATCATAATTAGGTCCAATACCTTTTTCAAGGTTAAGGGACGAATCGGAAGCCTAGAACGATTTAGCACCTGTGGCAAGTGCATTTCAAAGCAAGCCAGGTTTTAACTTTCTGAATATTATATCTTTATCCGACATTCCTATTAATGACAACCCTTTTCCAATTAACTTGTGCTTAACATCTTCCGTTATCTTTTGTTTTTCCAATATTATTATCATTAATTGATGGTTTCTGTTCGTGACGATTTAAGATAAGACTGATGTGTACAAACGATTTAATTGTGTTACGCTGAGCACAAATCGGTTGCATTGTGTTACCGCCTTTTCCAGACTCGACTGCATTCGTTATAGATGATAAGGTATTTCGAAATTACAACAAATAGTAATAAACTGCATTCTAAAAATCATACAAGCAGGAACGCTCTTACAAACGATTCACATATGGTTATGCGCCAACAAATTTATATTTATTTTTTATTTCCTTCTCTCTTTAAAGCACTTAATACATTAAACCTCAAGATGCAGGTGCTTGTTACTAGACATAAGGAAATGGAACCTGTTTAGGTAATTGTTATACAAGCAAGACAGTAAAAATATTAGAATAAATGGGTCTCATTATGACAACCACAAGGACATTCTGCTAGCTGTTTAACCGAGTCTTCGGTAGAATTCTCATGGTCACATCGAGGGCAGTTCATTTTATTAATTTACCAACCACTAGATATAAAATTTTCTACAATACAGAGATTTGATGATTATTTTATTAAATAATCAGAGTTTCATAGAGAAAAACGTCAATATTTTGTATGTTCTTATCACTTTTTACTAAAGCCGTTATATAGTATGTAGTGCACTAAATCACAATGCAAACTCATACAACTGGTGGGAAATTGTTTGTTTCTTGTTCATTCAAACCATAAATTCCTCCCACCCAGTTGTTAGTTATTATTCAGCTTTTGGAGTAGATTAGTATATAAATATTGATATTTTTAGAACGTTATTCTAACAAGGTAACAAGCATATCTAAATTTCTTTCCTGATTATCCTAGTGATTTTGAGGGTAAATTATTAGTTTTTAATTTTTAAATGTGAATCAGTATTATACTATATATTCCATGAACAATGTATGCCGTATTTGGACGGCAAGATTGAAGCAAGCAAGCATGAAAGGAATTGTATCAACCCAGTGGCTAAACGACTCTATATTAGTGATTATGACATCGAGGGCAAGCAGCGATTTGTTTCATGGGGCATGACATGCACCACTTGCGGAGTTATCGTCAAAGAGAATTATGAACTCAATCTCACGCCTGAGCAATTTAAAAGGGTAAAGAGGGATAAGAAATTTGAAGTTTCAAAATATCCAAAGCTAATGGAAGAAGCTTCAGGACACCCCTGGCAGAAAAGCCTTAAGATGCCCCAGAAACGCAGAGTAGTCAAAAAACTCGAGATACCACAACGGAAGAAATTGGGCTCTGAGCGTATGTCTCGTCGAGAGACTGGGCTCCGGACGCGGATAGGACGCCTGAAACAATTCTACGAATTAATGGGCCTTCATTGGGGAGATCTCAATATTGCTTGGGATGATGAGCTTGTGGCACAATTCCTTAACGTAGTTCCAAGACCAACGATTAAAGAATTATCAGAGGTCTTTCAGCCATCCTGGTCAAAGGTAAACGTGGAGTCACAAAAATGGCGAAGGTATAGAAGATATGTTGATGATCCGGAGAAACAAGGATGGCTCAAATCTGACAGAGAGAAATACAAAGAACTCCTAGAGTCTGAAGCACTAAAGCGCCAAGAGATGATGCGGGACATAATAAAAAGTCGGGCCGCTCAAAGTCAGAAAAAGCGGCGAGTGAATTGAACTGAAATTTCCAAATATTATAATGGTAAAAGTCTTCCATGTTATCAATTAAGAGTTACATTAATTGTTCCTCTTTTACTCAATAGATTTGTTATGGAATTTTGAATTTGTCCTAATTTAACGGGTTTTATTAAAACATCTATATTCTTGTCATAAAAGATATTATGTTTTGTTATTTCCTGCTCTAAAAGTTCAAAAGCGGTAATAAAAATTATATTTGCGGAAGGAAATTTCTTGAAAATTTCGATTGCAACCTCAATTCCGTTCATGTTACCTGGTAATCTATAATCTATTATGTATACGTCTGGATACTCGATATCAATATCTTGCAATATATTTTCAGCGTTAACATATGTGTGCAGTATCCTATGACCTTTGTTAGAAAGATAGTTCGTGTAAAGTTCTAAGATATCCTCTTCGTCATCAAGAATCATAATTGTATAGGTTTTGTTTATTGCATGCATGATTTTTCAGCCTGCCAGCATATCAATCTGTTTAATTGATCAACCGACCGACATCGTTGTCGGACCAACATCATATATATGGATTAGTAAGTTGTCTACTACTTTATCAATAACTGTATTGTGCAAAATACTCATAATGGTCACTCTCCTAAACGTGGTTCAGATTAATCAAATAACTGAAATACTCCAACCATGGGTCGCATAATTCGTTCGTATCGAATTGCCTCAGAAATAGAAATAAGAAAATGGAGAGGACGTTTCGAAAATTCGCTAGATCATCATAAACTCGTGACTTTATATCTCAGTTCTCACGCATGTTATTGTTTTTGGGAGCAATGGTTAGATTTTGTGATGCTTTAATTCATTTTATTTATAATTTTGTATTCTATAAATCAGTAAAGGCTTAAGGGTTACCAGCTTCCATATGTGACAGGTTGAATTTGGAGGCCGAGCCTAAATGGGTTCTAACAAGAAGATTGTTAGTATTGTAGACGATGAGATAGACATCACTGAGCTTTTTCATGACGCATTGTCTAACGAAATTGCCAGTATAACTTTTGTCAGTTTTAATGATCCCTTGATTGCTTTGGAACACTTTATAGACAATAAAAAAAATTATGCTCTAGTTATTGCTGATTTAAGAATGCCTGGTATGAATGGATTAGAATTATTAAAGAAAATAAGAAAGTTTAATCCTAAAGTAAGAACGGTACTTATGAGTGCATATGAAATTGATAATGATCCAGTTTTTCGTGGATATGTGAAACAAGGTGTCATAGACAAATTCATTCAGAAGCCAATCAGCGTAAGAACCTTATACGAGCAGGTAAGTTATCAGCTTGTCTCATTTCATACAAAATTGAGGAATAAATAAGCAATACAATTTTCCCTCAGTTACTAATAATGAAGAATAACTATCACCTATAAATAGTAACGGAAACAGGCCACCTTCGGGACATACTAATTATTTCTTACATAATTAAACCCATTTATCCTATATTGGGCATAGTAATACAATGAAGAAAGATAGAGTGTGTGACTATTGTAAGCAAGAGACTCGCTCACTTTTCGGTTTGTTTGATAGCAAGATGCTTTGCCCTAACTGTTTTTCTAAACTTGTAACTTCATTTCAGTTTCCGACGGTTTAAGTATCCAATTACCTCCATTGTTCTAAATTATTGTTCTGAAGTAGAAGAATCATCTTAATGTTTGTACATCAAATGGATCTTGTATAGATCGTAACATATACAACATTTTTTTGATATAGTTTTTCTTTGAGGGGATCTCTGTCAATTTCCGTTGATAAAACTCCATCAAATGATTTATGAAGCAATATACCTCTTCCTTAGTTTCTGATCGATAGGTAAGTATCTTGGCATACCAATATTCTACTAATGCATCTTCACCATATTTTTGTTCCAATTCTAGAAGAAATGAAAAATTGGAATGACATTTTCTACATAATCCACCGTGAGCGTCGGCATATGATTTTTCTGTCACATGACCGCACTTTGCTTTCATAATTATTACTATTAGTGAGGATATTAAATATAAATCATAATTAAGTCTAAACTCGATATGCATCAAGGAACAATATTGGGTTTATAGTGCATAAAATGCATTAAGCTCCAACAGTGCCTGGCTTGACTTTTCCAGCTCGCTTATAATTAGCAAGAATCGCTCCACTTGGTGTAACCGAATTCTCTATTAATGTAAACGCTGCCGGTCGACTTTTGGTCGCACAACATATCAGGAGTCTAAAAATTATATTTAGGATTGTCACTCATTAGTTACTTTTTTTTAAGACTTTTTTGACCCTTTAACTAATTAATTACTTATTTTCAGCTTTTTCAAGGTCCGGTGAAAGACAATCTTCACATTTTAAGTAAGGAGAGTGTATTTGTCCTTGCTTATCCGGGCCTTGCTCTAATGCAAGTTGTATCGTTTTCTGTTTACCACATTCACTACATATTTCAGTTTTTCCAACGAGATCTTCAGGATTCAAAGTATCTTATAATGGTCAATAAAAGTTATAA
>DATEFQ010000012.1:0-13710 GCA_035280585.1 Nitrososphaeraceae archaeon | reverse complement strand
GCCAGCGGCTTTTTCATTACAACATCCAATATGAATCAACAAATTTAATGTCTAGATTATCGTTTCAAGGTTACAATAGTTATGTACTTGTAACAAGTAACGTGTGTCTATCAATTCTTTGATTAGTCAAATTTATGTTGTATTACAAATCAGGCCTAATCTAAAGCTAGTTAACCGAAACTTCGAATAAAGCAAGCTGCTTAAAATTGTGAATAAGGATAATATATCACTGAAATCTGTACACACTTATTTTAGTAACGAGTTTTAAATACTGTCTATCATTTTTCCCATAATTGTAATTTTTCTATTTTTGACTTTCTCTTTGCTTGATAGAGCATTTCGTAAGCTGTCTTATGAGATCTTCCGTTGACTAATAACATTATTGCATCAAGAGCTAGTTTTGTTTCTTCATAGTTTCCAATGAGAGAAACTGTATGGCCATAAATAGAAATAAACGTATTAGTTAATTCCTCTATGTTCTTTCTAGCTTTACCTTTTTCACCGATTATTCTTCCCTTAATCCTATTAGTGGAATTGGATGAGGTTGTAAAGTTACGAAGATCCAAAACCTGAAATAGAGACTCATCGTCTAGGATCCTAAATGCCCTTTCTGGAGAAAAACCATTTGAAATAGCATTGATAATGTCTCTTGCCTTTAGTGCTCCATTTTCATCAAAATTTTTAGTTGTTGAATCTATTGTTATTTGGCCGGTCTTACTTTCAACCGCAATTTCTACATTGCACATTTTGCAAATTTTAATCTTGGTTTTTCCCTTATTTCCTATTATAACCGGGATTCGTTCTTCGGGTATATGCAGTATTAATCTAAATTGTTCATCTTTATCCAAAATAGGCATTAGAAATAAAGATTTGTAATTATTATTTATTTGTTGTACGAGATTTTTCACTTAATATGACTGGGTGAACCTATATATCATTAGAAATGGAACGTCTGAAAAATACTTGACGCTTGATTCCTTTGCAAGGTTCATCTCAATTGCCTTGTTTACAGTTTCTTTTCCAGCTAAATTTGAGATAGTAGATATTTTTAAATAAGATTCTACTTCAGATTCATCTACAATTTTATCCATCCAGTAACTTTTTTCAATATTTATTGTAACATTAGCATGATGAATTTGCTTATTAATCAGGTAAAGATCGCATATATTAACCATAATGGAATTTCGGTAATTTATTGTTCTAATCGCATATCTTTGGGTTTGGCTTTTCTGTCCGGTATTTTCAATTTTCAATTGATATCTTCAATGATATGTATTTAGATAAGTTTTTTGTTTAAGCCACAATCTGATTAGCCGCTTTGGATCACCATAGTGTAAAAGTTATTAAAGAATGTTCATTATCATTATTTGTATTTTTATTATTAAATAATAATACTATTAATGGACCATCAAATTAATTAGTCCCTCGCACATAATGATGACGTAGAAAAGATTGCCAAAAGACCTAGAATACATGAAGGACAAAAGGAATTTGGATTATGCTTCAATTTCAACTCATTATAAGCGAGTTCTTGTTGTCTGCATAGACCGAGACAATGATCTAGGCAAAAACGGTGGCGTCGAGACGCCAGTCTTTGGACGAGATCAATGTATTGGCGCAGGAACTAGGTTAGCAATAGAAGATCCAGAAGACGCTGACGCCAACTCAATCTTCGGCGCTGTAAAAATATATGAAGAGCTTGTAACAAAGGGATATGAAACTGAGGTAGCAGTTATTGCTGGAGCATATAACCGTGGTGTAGAAGCTGATGAAAAAATATCATCCGAACTAATAGCAGTATTATCTAAATTCAAAGCAGAGGGAATTGTCATTGTTTCTGATGGGGAGGACGACGAAACAGTAATACCGCTAATACAAGCTATGATTCCGGTGATATCTATACAAAGGATAATCATGCGACAAAGTAGAAGCGTTGAATATTCATATGCAGTTTTTGGAAAATACATTAAGATGTTGATTTATGATCCAAGGTATTCAAAGTTCTTTTTAGGAGTACCAGGTGCTCTTCTTATAGCCAGTGGATTTGCTACTATATTTGGTTTCACTAGAGAAGCCTTGGCATTAGTATTGAGTATACTGGGTGTTGCTTTTGTAATCAGGGCATTTGATATTGACAAAGCTATTGGATCGCTTAACAGAACTACACCATCTACCTTCATTAGGATATTTTCTACATTTGCGGGGATAATGATTATTTTAGTGGGAATATCTAATGGGATATCGAGTATACCAGACGGAGCAGTTCCAAAAGATACTAGCATAACCGGGATTATCACAAATAGAATCGTAGTAGGGGACTTTGTTCATGGTTCAATAACTTTGATTTGGATAGGTATCGGGACTATTTTCGGTGGGATTCTTCTAAGCAATTGGTTTAAAGGGAGTATTAGAATTCTATCGGATATTCTCCGATTGGTTATACTTGGTTTGATATTTATACCTGCAATTCAGTTTACTTCAGTCCTTACTGAGAAAACTAACCCATTCAATCTTATTTCTTCGTTATTTATTGGTTTAGCGATAACGCTAGTGGCAACTACCTTTTTGTTTCAATATTTCAGAAACAAGAAAGGTGGGGAACATTTAAAGCACTAGAACAATCCGTTTCATAATGGTTATTATATGATTTAAAATAACTCAAATAGAGAGCATATGAAAAGTTTTTTTTATGATCTCATTAATAATAATTGGTTTTATAGATTCTATGAACGTAAGCTAGAAACACAAATAAAACAAGATTCTCTGCCGAGTCATGTTGCAATAATATTAGATGGAAATAGAAGATGGGCAAAATATCACTTCTTGGCAAGCAAGGGCGCACACACGATTGGCGCAGACAAGGCAGAACAGTTACTAACCTGGATCTACGATCTTAGAATTAAAATAACTACGCTTTACGTATTATCCATAGAAAATATGGAACGTGACAAGAAAGAATTGGATGATATCTATGATTTGCTTAGGATAAAACTTGAAAAATTGTACGAAGACTCGCGTATACACGAGAGGCAAATGAAGATAAAGGCTATTGGAAATGTAGAAGCCCTACCAGCATCGATTAAAGATATTCTTTTTAAGCTTGAGGAGGGGACGAAGCACTACGATCTGACTTACCTAAATATAGCAGTTGCTTATGGTGGACAGCAGGAATTAGTTGAAGCGATTCGAAAAATTGCTCGTGATGTAGAAAAAAAGGAATTACAAATATCAGATATCAACGAGCAGTCGATTGATTCGTATCTTTATACGTCACATTTGCCTCAGCCAGAACCAGACCTCATCTTGAGAACTTCTGGTGAAAAACGACTCAGTGGATTTTTGTTATGGCAAAGTGCGTACAGTGAACTAGTATTCATGGATGTATTTTGGCCTGAATTTAGAAAGATAGATTTAATGAGAGCAATTAGAACATTTCAAAGGCGCCGAAGAAGGTACGGAAAATAAGACAATATTGATATGGCGTTCCTTGCTTATAAGATATCAATGCCAGAGCACGGCGATTATAATCAGAAAGGCCAGTGGTTTTGCCATGAGTGGATAGACAAGAAACAATGGTTAGAGATTCATGGATATCCTCCAATATCCATAAATATCGAATCAGATGAATATGGTACCATACAAAACAGCTAGTTAAAATGGATTCTAGTATTGAAATTTGGTATGATGGAAGAAAAATCTGCAGGTTTTATTCTTATCTCAGACAAATTCCTTAACTCTCGTTACTCCGTATTATTACTGCACTATAGATCAGGTCACTGGGACTTCCCTAAAGGTAATATTGAAATTAATGAAACGGAAATGCAGGCTGCTACCAGGGAATTAGGAGAAGAAACAAGTATATCAAGGTTTAGACTGATACCCAATTTTAGATACACCTTAAATTACAGATATACCAGAAAATCAGTTTTGATTTCAAAACAAGTGATCTTATTTTTAGCATCAACTAAAGTAAATAAGGTAATAGTTTCTGATGAGCATATTGGTTTTAAATGGCTTAATATTCGCGCTTCAGCTAATCAATTAACTTATTCAAATGCCAAAAATGCATTGCAAAATGCCATAAATTTTTTGCATGATTTTCCTTTGAACATTAATTATTAGATAGTCACTATCTTCGCTTTGTGATATAAAGTAAGGATTCTTATTTTTCATGCCAAACTTACAATCTTCAAGTCGACTTTATCGTAAATTATAGTGAAGAATACTTTTCAGCCCGTAATGAAGCTGATTCAATCTTATACTACGATGAACAAGAATCATGGAAGATTTAACATTTGTTCGTTTTTAGATTTCCTTTGACTTGAGCAATATTGATAACGTATTTTGCTTGTCTCTCGAATTTAAAATGGAACGCCCAATAATTAGATAGTTACTCCCATTATCAATTGCTGATTTAGGATTCCCGCCTTGAGTACCTACACCAGGAGAATAAACGGGAATTCTGGTAATGGACGTGATGTATTTTAAAGTCTTCAAATCTGTAGCTCCTACTATAATGCCATCAACCCTACTCTTGCTTGCATATTGTAAGAAAATTTCAAACATTGGCAAAATTTTACTTTCCTTTGAACCTTTCTGCACTATATTCAAACCATATCCCTCTTTAGCACTTTTATGGCTCATATAAACAAGTGAAATTACTCCCATTCCAAAATTGTGTGCAAAACGAACAAGGGACCTTAATTCGGTTAGGCCGATTATTGGATTTACAATCACTGAATCAAAACCCATAGAATGTAAATATCCTAATGTTACGTGATTCGTATTCGTTACATCATTTAATTTTATGTCAGCTATCGAAAGTAAACCATATGAATGAATAACTCTATTAATATCTTGTATGACTTTTTTACTAAAAGGCAGTAAAAGATGAAAATTAAATTTGATAGCGCATAAATATGGATTGAGATTCCTTATTATAGTTTCAATGTATTTTATATTATGGTAACGTGATTCCAAGTCGAGGGCAAGTATTATGAAGCTTTTATTATTAGATGATATTTGCGCAATGCGTTCTTTGTAAGAGTAAACTCTATTCATTTACCTTCACAAGAGGATGTGCCCCAGATAATTTTATTAACTTGATATAAATATATCCATGTTCTTCTATGTTGTTTGTAAATATTGGATCTATTGATTTTAGGCTAGAGTATTTTATAAAACAATGGTGCGGGTTGGTTGGAATTGTTGTATAATAAAAATAGGAGACTCCGTCAGATTCAGCCATATTCAGCGCTGTCCCTACAACATAATTGGATTTCTTTGTACTCTTAAATACAAATAGCGGAAGCGGCGATTCTTCGTATATCATTTTATATGAGGCAATTTTTACAAGGCTTTGGAAATTACTCAGCTTAATTGGCTCATAATTTGAACTCTTTACCCGTTTTGGTCTACGCCAAAAGATTGCCGGGAATTTTTCAACTGATATAACTGGAGAATACATGATTGATGGATTTTGTATGTTTTCGACTATTGCGACATCTTCATTCCCATTGCTGTTTCTATACGCAAGATATTGACCATGACTACTATGTTTGACATAATAAATTACAGGTATACTATTGAGAAAATCGATCTGTGTTGCCAATAAATCTTCTTCGCCAGATCTAAATGAGAATGAAAGCAGGGGTGTTCGTTCAAAGGCACAGACGAGTCTTCCAAAATCTTGAATTGTTGAAACTTCTATAAAGAAGGGCGATTTAAGTTGCAATGCTGTACGTTCTTTAACAACAGTATTAAAATCATACGAATAAAAGTTGTTTTTTGATTCAAATCACACCCGAGCTTTGAATTCATTGCCGGTTCGACGATCTATTATTTCGTTAATATCCGCTCCGGTTCCTATGAGAACTGCCTTAACACCTAGACCGTCTTCTATCTTCTCGATGAAAGTCTTTGCTTGAGAAGATAATTTGGAATATTCATTTACCCCAGCACAATCTGGAAAGACTACGTCTAATTTAGTAACAGCGATTTCGGTTGCACCATTTAACATAACCGATTTCTTGGCCAATTCCATATTAAAAGGGGAAGCTCTTCTTTGTCTCCCAGTTACACTTCCATATTCTAACCAACCCAATTTGCTTGCTTCTTCAGCGCTAATTTCATTTTCTAAAGGCCCGCCTCCCACTCGGGTAACATATGACTTAAAGACAAGGATTACATCATCGACCTTCTTTGGTCCTATGCCAATATCAGAACAAATTCCAGAAGCAGTAACGTCTTTGGAGGTTACAAACGGATAATCGCCGTGATATAATGACAAAAAGGTTCCCTGTGTTCCTTCTATGATTACATTTTGGTTTTCGTTAATTGATTGATTTACAATGTTAGAAACATTTCCAATGTATTGCTTTAACTCATCAATGTCTTTGGCCAATTTTAGGATTCTCAATGCACGATCAGAATTTGCCGGACCCGTACCACTTCCAGTAGTGCCAACTATTTTTTTCAGGTGCGAATCATTCATATCACGCTTCATATGGGATTCGTGAATAATTCCACATTGACTATCTATTATTATCCTTTTTTCAGCATTATATTTCTGTGATTCCTCCCTCAAAACCTCCGGTGTAACAAGGACTCCGGCACCAATCAAAAGTTTGGTATTAGGATTTAAAACGGCACTTGGCAACATACGAACCTTGAAACTCTGATTATTGTAAACAAATGTATGACCTGCATTTGCTCCAACTCCTCCTCTTACAGCTAAATTTGGGTCATCCTTAATCGATAGGTAAGCAATAATCTTTCCCTTTCCTTCATCACCATAAAATCCTCCTACTATTACTGTGCAGGTCATTTTCAGATCCAATTGTATAAAGAGTAAATATAAGGATAATCAAGTTCTAAGCTCGCCAGTTGAGTTAGAAAGCTGTATTCAAATAACTCAGGAATTCTAACAATTTAGAATTTTTCGCATTATTTGGTTTGAACATGCTTAAAGCACGCGGCTGCTAGTGCATTCACTGACACAATTTTATATAGTTGATTTGAAATAATGATACTATTTAAAATGGATTACGCAAAATTGTGTAAACAGATATTAGAACTGGACCCAAAAATTCGTTTTGCAGGTGTGTGTGATGAGTCGGGGGAAATAAAATTTGGCGGTCAGCGTGAAGGTCTTGTGAATTTATTAACAGCGGAGGAAACGAAAAGATCAAATTTGCAAGCTCTTGCCAGATGGGGTTTACGCAATTCCTTAGCATCCAAGGTGGGCAAAGGAAAATATGCGATGGCAGAATACGAAAAGATAAAACGAATAACAGCTCCACTAGATAGCGATCATCTCCTGCTAGTTACTACAGAAGTAAAAGCAGATCATCAAAATATAATAAAAAATGTTTTAGAGTTAATTGAAGCATAGCAAACAGTAAAGTAAATTCGTCTTTTTGAGTTGATGTTGAATAAAAAGCTGACTTGGATTTAGTCTCCCTTTATCCATTGATGTTCGTGTTCTGTGTGCTCATGTGATGCTCCTACACCAGTTACAGCACCCATGAAATCACCATACACTGCCACAACATCTTTTAAATCTGAAAGCTCCTTAAGAAATTCTAATGTTAATTTGTTGTTAAAAACGTAATGCGTTCCGCTATCATGTATTGTCGGATTCATCCCGGTTTTCGTAATGATATAAGTTCTCATTTCTTCAGAATTTATCTCAGGCTTTGTAAAAACCTCTATTAAATAAAATGGGTCCTTTCTTGAATTATTGCGTATACGCATTAACAGGTCATGAATGAGTTTGGGATGAACCTTTGGAAGATGGATTTCATAAAGAGTATGTAGCCCTTCAAACACTCTTCTTATTTCATTGAGTTCTGACATTATTAATTTCAGTTAATAATATACCTCTCAAACTATATGAGTATTTTTACCCATCAGATTTCTAAGAGTTATTTTTTAATTAATTTGGATATTGAGCAATCGAATATTATAATATTTTCCTAATCATTCTCGGAGAACAGTGGCAATGGTGCAATCATTTTAGTTCAGTATATCATTAGCGAAATTGACAACGTAATTATAATATGATACATTACAGTATCTGTTTACGGAGCAGTAAATAGAAATAGTGCATTAAATATGTTAACGATTGCTTAGAGTTGATATCAGGTAAAGTCTCAGATCCCAATAAAAATAGCATTGAAAATTTGCTTTTCATTATCGCGAATCTTCCAGATTTTCTGAAAATGTCAGTCTGCCGAACTAAAATCAAGGAATTGGTGGAAATGACAGAAGCAGAAAAAAAGGATGCTATAATTAGAAGTTTAAATTCTATTACGACGATACAACCAGATAAGCTAACTGGATTGACGAAAATATGGATGAAGGCGCTATCCGAGATAGAACCTGATGAACTTACCCAGATTTTGTTTTGCTATATTAGGATTTTAGAGAGTGTTAAACTATTTAAAAAAATTGATCCGAAAATGATATTGAATGAATTTTTTTCACTTGAAGAAGTTGAAAGGAATAAACTGCTGATATGTCTTAAAGAGGCGTTATTTTTGAACCCAGATAGAGAAACTATTTTGAAAACTATTCCTATGAATATTGCTAAAGTGATATTCAATTAGGGTGTTTCGGGATTTTCAGGATTTTCAGGATTTTTTTTCAATTCTTCAACTTTGTCTAGACCAAAGAAAGCCCTTTCATATTTTTTTAATGCCTTCCTGTGTTCGGGTAATGACATATCTAAATGCATTTCATTAATCACCATTACTCCATAAGTAGTCCATTCCTTCCAGCACTCCTTGCACGAGGGATACTTCAATGAGGAAGCATCCTCAACATCACTTTCATCAAAATTTTTACCGCATTTTAAGCAATTCATTTAGTAAAGATGATGAATAAAGGATATTTTATTGTTTTATTGAAATGAATCAGTTTAGACTAAATAATGTGGTGTTTTATAACTGTGATACTTTCTAATATGATCCCTCATCAATTCCATTCCTTCAAAATTCATATTGCACTTTTTACATTCATAGGTATGATTATCATGCATAATTTGAAAATGGCTCATCAGACTTTCCAATGTCCTAAATTTTTCTCCACAAAAAGTGCATGTACTTTTCTTTAATAAACTAAATCTGCGAAAATTGAACACAATTAAGAAGAGGTATCTTTAATATTTATATTATTATCATTTTCGAACAAACATCTGATTAAAACGATTACATGATGAGCGTGCTCAATAGAATCAAATTATTAATATTACTTTTACAATTATCTTTCTAAATCTCTAATGACTTACCCCGAACTCAAATTCTATTCACGAAATACAGAACGGGTTGCAAGGGATTTGGTAGGAAAGATTCTAGTAAGACTGTATGAAGATGGAACCAGAAGGGTGCAGCGACTATCTGGAATAATTTGTGAAACTGAAGCATATGGTTCAAAGAATGATCCTGCAAGTCATGCGTACAAAGGCGTAACGGATAGGAATTCAATAATGTTCAGTGGGGTTGGTAAAGCCTATGTTTATTTTATTTATGGAATGCATCATTGTGTGAATGTTACTGCCCATTCTCCGAGCAGTGATGCAGGAGCAGTATTGATTCGATCGTTGATACCAATCGAAGGACTGCATACAATGATGCGGCTCTCTAATGTAGAAAGCATATTAAGAATAATAAACGGACCGGGTAGATTGACAAAGGCACTGGACATAAACAGATCCCACAATGGCCTCAATCTATCTGATACGCAATCTATATTGCAAATAGAAAATGGTATAAAGCCCAAACAAATAGTTGCGACTACCAGAGTAGGAATAAGCAAAGCCAAGCAAAAATATTGGAGATTTCTACTTATCAATGATTAAGTAGCGGAAGGAAAATATCTATAATATTATCGCCACTAGTACGGTTAATTACCAATAATTGGCCTTTATTTTCTCAATAACCATTTCGTGTTCGGGGCCTTTTCTTCGGGCATATCTTTCCATTGCACCTAGAGGAACACCTCCAAGGGTTCTTGCCAATCCTGCAAAAAAGAAATTCTTTATTGGATTATCGCGCCCCACTTTGTGCATAAATTTCTGAATTCCGTATTTGAAATTATGTTGCCATGTTTTATACATGACTCCCAATTTAGCGGGGTCCATTGTATTTCCAATATCAAAGAATTCCGATTTTTCAAGTAGCCCAATAGGAACAAATGTCAAGGGAGTTGTTGTAAACTTGGAATCAGGCTGTTCCCTTTCCAGAGAATGAATTAGTTCAATTGTTTCCCAGCTGTCTTCAACAGTTTCATCATTGTCTAGTCCCATTATTAGCGTAAAGGCTGGAACCCAATAGTTTTCATTTAATGTTTTTATCGCATTTTTAACAACCCAATGCCATTCAGATGGCTTAAATGGAGATAATTTCCTATCTGCATATTTTCCAATTAGTCTAATACTTCCTGTTTCAAAACCGCATTGGATACCTATCATATTGTCTGGTGACGATTTAATTATTCTTGAAATATTGGGTATTAGCCGTTCGTCAGCGATTGCGCCCGCAAGAGTGCCATGGGTTGGGTTGGTGTGTTCTATTCCAGTGGACATTATTCCTGAGAATAATTCTTCTAGGGCTTCTCTGTTTGGCTGCATGTTCTTGGTTGTTCTTGGATTCAAACCATATACAAAAATGTCATCACTGTGTACCCATGCATTCTTTAGTCCACCATATTTCATATTGACTTCTATTTCTTTTACGACTTTTTCCACTGGATAATACCTCAAAGGTCTCAGAGTTACATCGCAAAACTTGCAGCCACGCCCACAGCCTCTCATTACTTCGATCATTCCATGCATACTAGGGTTAATTATGGTTGGAATTTCATCAACTGACGGTTCATTCCAATAATGTATAAATCTTCCATGATAGGTCTCGTTGCCCCTTTCAAATTCTTTTATCTCAACTTTGAAAGGATTTTTCTTGAATGGATTTGCAGTTTCAAGTTCATTATTGACTAACGCATCAAAAAACTTTGCGCCAGCACCATCAATTTCCGGACCTATTCCACCCAAATCACCTTCCACGATTCCATACAAACCATATTCCTCAATTTTTGCAGGATCGTAATTGTATTGCCAAGTTCCGGAAGCACCTGCAACCACTTTTGCTTTACTTCCATTTTTTTCCTTTGCTCTGTTAATTTTCATATGAAGATCTTTGTTATAGAATTCGTCGTATGAAATCTGTTTTCTCCCATAAGTGAAAGTCATAGTTACAGGACCCATACCAAGAGGATCCATTTCATACGTCCCTACAACTTCCGTTTCGGGGCCAATGAATTTTTCTATATAGTCTGGATGTGCAACAACTACGTCCTCTTTGTTATAGCCATCCCTGATTAAGGAAGCTTCTACTTTCCTAAGTCCATAAGGTGCAAAATCTGCAACCCCATTATTATGTGAAATTGGATTACAAATGAAATCAAACAATAATCTTGGTGTGACTTGGTTGCGAAGGATTTTGTATAATAAAGTGTCATGTGACCTATTTGGATCAATAGCAGGTGCGCAACCAAAAAAAGATGCTAACGATATGCCTCTATATGGAGACATTAAAGTTCGATCTGCAGTAAGAACAATCTTTGGATATTTCAAGTGTCCCTTATACATACGTAAAAAACGTAGATTTTAAGTTTTCCAAATTATAGGAAATATATTTGAAATTCTACTTTAAAATGATTCTCAGAATGTCATTATCTTGCAATATGTGATCCAACCCTACTTTTTGGGAACTAAACTTAACGCTACTGCCCCAAACATAAGCGTACTTAAAGTTTTTTGCAAAATTTCTGTGAATCTTTAGACACACGTCACGAATAGTACAATTATGTTTCATTATGAGAGGCTCATTATCCATTTTATCGCCTTTAGGCTTGAGGAAAATTCTAATGAAAGTCAATTTTTCGTAAATGGACCTTTTTAAATTCTCAACGTTTATTTTACGATCTGCTGAGATGGGAATAAAACCTCGTATCTTATAATTAATTTCTGATATGAAATTACCATCGACCAAGTCAATCTTATTCAATATCACTAATGCCGGTACGTATATCCTATTACCAGAAACTACGTCTATTAATTGTTCAACGGTTAAGTTTGGTTCCTTTATTATTATTCGCCCGTTATTTATGCCATGTATCCTGAGCACTTCACTAACTAAATTATTAGGTAGATTAGACACTTGATTGTGAATGGATAAACCTCCATGATGTCCCTTTTCTATAAAGACTTTTGGAAGCTCCTTGTTGATCCTTATCCCTGCTTCATGAAGTTCTGTTTCCAAAGTCTTTAAAAGCTCTGGTTGGAAAACATCTAATACAATCAGTACCAGATCCGCATTTCTCGCAACTGAGAGAACTCTCCTCCCGAAGCCTTTCCCCTTAGATGCTCCTTCTACTATTCCGGGAAGGTCAAGTACCTGAATTTTAGAACCATTGTACTGCATCATTCCTGGCACAGCAGTTAGAGTAGTAAATTGATATGATCCAGTTCGTGAATTGGCATTTGTTAGTGCATTCAGTAAAGTTGATTTACCTACGCTTGGTAATCCTACGAGTACAACTGAGGCATCTCCAGACTTTCTAACGTCGAATCCCTCATTTTCCTTCCCTGATGAGACATTCCTTCCATGCTTATTTTCATCTAAATCGCGCCTCAGTTTTGCTATTTTCGCCTTGAGAATTCCGATATGAAATTCGGTGGCCTTGTTTATTTGAGTCTTATGAATCTCATCTTGTAATGCTTTAATTTTTTCAGGAATTCCCAGAGTAAGATCACCTATGGTATTTCTCTTTCATTTGATAAATATTTTTGTCGATGGGTCATTCTGAAACCATTCTATAAAATCTTAAAATTGATTTCCTTATTAATTATGGGTTATAGAAAATTACATTTCTATTGTTGTAAGGCTTTTTTCCTCCCATGAAAAAAGATTACAATTGCTATAGGAGACAGAACTAGTGCGATCAGTACATAATTAATTGGAGGTGTGAGTAAAAGTCCCATCTGTGGAATAACTAACTTGACTTTTCCAATGAAATTATTAGAATATATCGGAAAATCAACCCCGGGTATGGAAACAGGGCTTGAATCGCCTTTCGTTATTATTATCTTCCTGCCATTTTCCGATGTTATTTCAGCAACACGATGCACTATTACTCTATCTTCCCCCGCCGGCTTATTGAATACTATAATGTCGCCCACTTTGGTGCTATTAAATCCGTGTCCATCGCCGATAATTACGAGATCATTTATCTTAAGTGTTGGAAGCATTGTATCGGTAGAGATTACAAAAAATGGCAACGGATTATCTGCTTCAATTTGGAAGTAGTGGTAAACTGAAATAACTATTATAATTCCTAAGACTAAAACTATGATGTCTTTGATAATAGTTGGAAGACGTGATTTTTCATCTAACAAATTATGAAAAATTATTTAAGTAGACCAGATAAATCTTTAGATCCTTATTATTAAGAGGCAGCTCAGTCAAATGCCTTTTCATCATATTAGATGATTATTAGTTTAACTCTGAATCTTCACCGCTGCCATACTCTTGTTGATTTTTTTGGTATTTAATATAATCGTCGATTGCTGAGTTTGCTTGCAAATCCGCGTAATAGTTTTCAGTTCTCATGATGTGTCTATATTCAACTACATCAAATAATTTTTCTAAG
>DATEFQ010000011.1:0-30951 GCA_035280585.1 Nitrososphaeraceae archaeon | reverse complement strand
AAAAAAATAGTTAAAATTGAAATTAATACATTTATTAACCTCAAAATTTACGATATAATCAGTGATTTCTATGTATAAAATAGACGATTTGGATCTTAAAATTTTGGAGGAACTTTCAAATGACGCGTCCATTTCTGTTCCAAGACTCTCAAGAAAAATCAATATCAACGCGTCGGTCGTATATAGCAGGATTAAAAGATTAGTAAAGCGGGGTATTATCAGAAAATTTACGATACTGATGAATGACGAAGCCCTTGGATTTAATGTGAAGGCGTTAACTGGCATAAACATGGATTCAAAGTTGAGAGATAATGTACTGAGCGAACTATTCAGAATCCCAGGGGTCACGGAGGTTTCGGAAGTTACTGGGAGATTTGATATTTTAGTAACGATGAATTCTCACTCTTTGGACGAAATGCATCAGCTGATATCAGAACGAGTCGGGCGTATCGAAGGGGTACAGAAGACAGAAACATTTATTGAAATGAGAAAAACGACGAGAGAAGTTCCGATTCCACCATTGGAGCAGGAGTAGATTTACATCAAGTGTGTGGTTCCAAATTTTAATGGCTAGTCATACAGTTATCGTTGATAGAAAATTAGATTTGTCAGATACTACTTGTGAGGTTATTAGAACTGACGAGTAAATAACAATCCTAAACTAAAGTAAGCATGTGAAGGAACCTCTATAGAGAAATGGATTACCGATATAGAAATTAGAATTTCAGCTATACTAATCAATCGTTCAAACTCTAGCGAAAAATCATCAGGTGTTTGACTTAGTACCCAAATTGCCTGGTTGTCCTTGTCCCATACGAATCATTTCATTTATCTTGTTTTCAACTTCCTTTAAATTTTCCTTAACTCTAGTCTCCTGTTTACCTAGAACCACCAAACGGGTGTTAGAGAGATCTTTTTTTTCTTCCAGCTCCTTAAGGGTATCATCCTTTTTGGATTTAATCAGCAAGGGCCCTACGCTCTTATAGACTGCTTCATCTTGTTCTGATTTCTTTAGCTCTTCAGTAGCCTTTTCAATTTCCACAGATTCGGCTTCAAGTTGTTGTTTTTGCATTAAGATTGCTTGTAAATTTTGCTGTAGCTGTTGTAGCCTTGTAAGTTGTTCTCTTAACCATGGAGGTATTTCTTGTTCACTCATTTCTAATTACTTGACTTTACCATCATAAATCTATAGCCTTTTATAAATTTAGAGACAGGTATGACAAACTCAATAAGCGGACGTAGGTGTTAACAATGGCACGCATAGATTCTAAATCGTCTGTACTTATATTAATACAAATTACACCATCACTAGAGGTAATTCTTATTTCTTCTGTATTAGTAAGAAATTTAGTTTCAGGTTTTAGAGCATTAATGATCGCATTTACACACTTATTGGATAAGAGTGAGGTAAGGTTGTCTAGTCCGATTTGAATTCTAATATTTACTCTTTGTTTTTTCAACGTTTACATCGTATGTACCTGCAGCTACTTTATAGTTGCATTTTGGACAAAACCAAATTCCCAAAGCCTTCCTATCAAATTTTATTGAGCCGCATTTAGGACATTTCCTCTGTTTTTTCAAAACCCTATATATCATCCCGTATCTCTTTCTTACTGTAGCGCCATATTTTACGCCTAATCCCTTAAGACGAGATATTTTGTGTTTACTTCTACTTACCATGCTTAATCAATTCCTGTAGTTTTGCTCTAATATCTTCTCCCGTGGTTCTGGCTTTGCCTGCAATATTCTTCACTTCATCTACTGTAAAATACCCTTTCATCCCCTTTTGCATTGCAACAATTGAACCTTTTGAATTTGTCGTAATTGTCAGTCTTGCATCCATACAAGCTTCTTCCTCAATATTTGGATCCAAAAGCAAATAATCACCAATTTTAACTGTAGTGACAGATATCGGGGTTGTAGTTATGGGAGGCTCCTGAGTTCTACCTGTGTCTACTACTTTGTCATCCTTAATTTCAAAAACTGGTAATTTGCAGCTTGATAATGCGGCTACTACAGCATAGGAGGTGGCATCGAAAAGGTTACCATCCACGTTAATTATACTACAGTCTACAAAAATAGTGTACACTATTTTTCCGGGAACCAAAACCAACCTGCTTAAATCTAACATATCTGATTCCCTTACGCCCCTATCAACAACCCTAGCAAGTTCAATCGTCTCTTCATCAGGTGGACCCGGTTCTATATGCGGAGATGCAATAGGAAGTACTTCTGCCGTTATTATAAGAGCTCCGCTATTTTCTAGTCCTTCAAAAGGTTCACCTGTTTCGACTTTAACTCCTGCAACAACTTCGGTCTTACCCAACTTTACCCAAGCTGATCCACTTGCCTTTTTTATTACGTTTACTTCAATTTCAATTGGTCTTGTTTCGTCCAAGCCTCTTTCATCTAGTCTTTTTCCCGCCGAAATGGATTCTCTCATTTGTTTTTTGCGAAGATTTTCAACAATTATTGGAGATTTCTTAGAGATACTCATTATTCTTTCAATCCCTTTTCATTACCAAAGTACTTTTCCATTAACGAGGAACGTTGTATTTCATGAACTTTCAAGCAACCGCGTATGGCTTCTTCCAAACACCTGTTGAATTCATCTGAATTCAATTCTCCATCGAGCTGTAGTAGGGTAATTTTTTCAAGATTCGGCATATAAGCTACAGGCATATCAGCTCCTCCTTCTTTGTCTTCTGTGTCATTAATGTCAATCACTATTTTATCATCAACCTTTCCTGCTGCGCATGCTGAAACCATATCGCGCATATTAATTCCTGCGTCTGCTAAAGCTACAGCAGCAGCTGATATTCCTGCACATCGTGAACCTCCATCTGCTTGCAATACTTCAATAAAGATATCAATTGCCGCACGAGGATAATCTTCAAGAATTAGTGCTGGTTCTAATGCCTCTCGGATGACCTTGGATATTTCCGTCTCTCTCCTAGACGGTGCAGGACTTTTGCGAGTGTCTGTTGAAAACGGAGACATGTGATATCTACATCTAACTACGCTCCGGTCAGATAACGCCATGTGTTTTGGATGAACTTCCCGAGGACCATAAACCGCTGCAATTATCTTATTTTTCCCAAATTCTATAAGAGCAGAGCCATCTGCATTATTTATGACCCCTACTTCAATCTTGACATCCCTTAATTCATCTATTACTCTACCATCGGTTCTTTTTCCTTTTTCATCTATGAGGCTTCTATTTTGAACCATTTGACTTTATCACTCCTTCTTTATCAGTTTCGTTTGAATTAAATTCATCATCATTGGTATCTGAATCAGTCATTTCATTACTTCGTTGAGTATCATCATTTTCAATTTCCGATTCTGGAACATTCAACAATTGCTTGATTCTCTGCGTAAGGTTTGAAGTATGTGCTTCAATTTCTACTATATGAATTGCATTGATTGCTAGATTAACTCCATCCTTGTTATTACCAGATACTACAATTATTCCGTTTTGACCTATAGTTATCCTTGTAGAAGTTGCGTGTTCGATTGTTTGGATCATGGAGCCCCTCTTTCCTATGAGTCTTGGAACACGAGTTGGAGATATTTTTATCAACTCACCTGTTGGTATTTTTCCCAAATCATTGTCCTGAATAGTTAGAATTGGATCCCTCGTCCTATCAAAAATCGCAATTCTTGCTACAATTATATCTCCACTTGATAATTGGCGTCCCATATCATCTTGGGCTGGCGAAAAATCTCTTCCGAATACATCCTGCGCGGGTAAGTGTGCAAGAAAACAGGAATTGATGTCAATAGACCAAGAAAGAGATGAATGGTCCAGTATTTTACCTATTACAATATCATTTGCCCGCGGGAAATACACCCCCGAAAGTGGAATAACTTTTGTTCCGTCTTGAGTTGATTCCGTGATTCCAATCCTAGTTGCTATAATTGAATTTCCATTTCTAAACACATTTAGCAGAGGTTTCAAATTACCTTCTGCTACAACATCTCCAGGAATAACGTACTTTCTCTTAGTTTCTTGCATATCGTAATCCTCCAAAACAAGAATTCAAAAACATTCTATTCATAATTCTCCCTTTTTGGGAAAGTTAGAACAGACTTATATTTTAAGTGTGGCCAAAACGATGAATTATTATTATTTCTCGACTACCTGAGCCGAGCCTTTAGTTGCAGTTCCGATGCGATCCAGAAATGAGCTTTTCATCCCCGCGTTAATACTCAGAATAACCTGTAATGAACCATCCGAGAGCCATTGTTCTGATTTTATTTCACCTATACTTTTGAATACACTAAAGGATTGTCCTGAAAATTGAGTAGGCACAGTTACAGTCAGCTCCAATATTTCAGACCTTAGGGGCAATATTTTTCTCAATGGATCCATGACATCCTTGATTTGTTCATCTAACCGCTCAAAAGGATCAATTGCGACTCGTGCTTCATCAAAAGCGGCATTAATCCTTGAGATAGGATGCGGCAGGTGGGTTTTGGGATCGACGAAATTTTTGTTAATATATTGAGCAATCTGTTTTTTCTTTTCTTCAATCATCTTTCTTCTCTGTTCTGTGTTCATGTTAAGATCGCCTTTCGTCAAAATTTGCTTTGCTATTTCCAGTTGATCAGTTGTCTTGAAGTGCTTCATTAACTTCTCAGTTGAGCTTCTTGTACCCTTATTAGCATCCGAATAAATTTCATCTGAGATCATAATATTGGAAATATCAGTTTTTTTGCCAAGTTTATATTCTAAAGCTGGGTCGGGTTTTACCAAAATTTCAAACTTTTCATTTCCGGTACTTAATCTTACTATTGTAGATTTCTCAACCATGTAAATTCTAATATCTGAAATTATATAAGCATACGAATGTTAAATTTTCGCTTTCTATATTTATCGATAAATGAAAAAGTAAAAGAGGAAAAAATAGTTCCTACTCGCTTACGTAAGCTCGTTCTCCGTGTTGGGTTAGATCCAGCCCGATTTCTTCTTCCTTTGGCGTAACCCTTATGCCTCCAGGCCATACTTTATCCATTATTTTGATGATTACTGCAGTGATACCCATTGCCCATGCCATAGCGGCAAAAGCACCGACAGCATTTTCCAATAATTGATGTGGATTGCCAAATACAAGTCCATTGTCTCCCCATGGGGTAAATCGCTTTTCTGCAAACAGTCCTGTGCACAAGGCTCCAGCAAGCCCACCAATTCCATGTACTCCCCATGTATCCAATGCATCATCCCACTTTCTACTGTTCTTGAACATTACCGCTGCGTAACATGCTACTGACGCGATTATTCCAATAACAAGAGAGGACATTGGTGAGACAAACCCAGAAGCTGGCGTAATGGCTACAAGTCCAGCTACAGCGCCGGAAGCAGCTCCCACAGTGGATGCTCGCCCTGTATGTGCCCATGAAAGGAGCATCCAGGTAATTGCTGCCATACCAGTAGCCACTTGCGTTGCAACAAATGCGCTTGTTGCATTAGTAGCTGCTGCCCCTGCAGAACCTGCATTAAATCCAAACCACCCGAACCACAGTAGCGCTGCGCCCAAAACTACGAGTGATATGTTGTGCGGTTCCATAGGAACTTTACCATATCCTATTCTTCTTCCTAGCATTAGTGCTATCACGAGTCCGGAAAATCCAGATGTTATATGAATGACGGTTCCGCCAGCGAAATCAAGTGATCCATAGCAACCAGTCCATCCAAAACCACAGTATCCAGGATTCATTCCATAATTATCAGGCCCTGTAATCTCCCATGTCCAATGCGCGGCAAAGTCATAAACAAAGGTAGCCCAAAGAACGACGAAAATAACAAATGCACTAAATTTCATTCTTTCAGCTAATGCAGCTACAATCAACGCAGGAGTAATAATGGCGAACATCATCTGGAATATCATGTACGTTTGGTGTGGAATAGTAGTCCCAGTTATGCCTCCATAGGCAATTGAAGGAACATCATGAAGAACGTTATTTAATCCAGCCCAGTCCAAAGTTCCAATAAATCCATAACCACCTGCGTCTGGACCAAAAGCTAAGCTATAGCCAAATAGGACCCATTGTGCTGCGACAATTCCCGTAGTACAGAAAACCATTTGAAGAGTATTAACAGCATTTTTTTGCCTCGTCAGTCCGGCATAAAATATAGCCAAACCACCAGGTGTCATTATGAGTACAAGTGCTGAAGATGTAAGCATCCATGCATTATCACCCGAGTCTATCTCACAAGGGATCAAATACCCATCTGCAGTTAAATTGTACTTTCCGTTTGCATCTTGTGCCCAGCAATGATACTTTGCAGCAGGATCGTTCGCTGTGTAGTTATTAGCGCTTACTACTTGAACTGATGTGATTGTGATTGTTGTCAAAATACCAACTAACATAATGATAGTTAGGTTCTTCCTAAACATTATTGACCAATATTTTAGAGAAGTATAAATAATATAACAATATAATATGAAAATCTAATGATTCTATTATAAAATCCGAATATATATTATTAATCACAATTATAAGTTCTTATGCTATTATCATAGAATTGCGTTTAAATATACGCAGCTCTCTAACATCCAGCAATTCACAAAATCTGCCACTAGATCAAATTTGACTCTATACATGACAAACTGGTCATTCTCCATTAGAGTATCAAGTAGGATTTTTACATTTTACTGATGTATATTCTTTTAGGATTATGCATTGGAGTTGAAATGAAGAATTTATCGTCAGTACTTTCAATGACATTGAAGTGATAAAAACGATCATTACTAAAGGGAGAATCACAAATAATCATTCATATTTCAAAGTTACAAGGGCAAAAATGGTCATGATCATTATGTTAGTATTCAAAATAGTGGTAACAATCCTTCGATACTCTATCAAATACAGTTTTTAGTATTTGCAAAGAACTGATTTAATTATGCTTGTGGATAAATCTAAATTCTTGCTAGCCCGCCATATATTATTTTTTTATAAATTTTCAATAATGATCTTATTCTATTTGCTTTTGATGGAATTTATAATCTGTGCTGTTCTTTCAAACTGATGTTCTTTCAAACTGACAATATTTGACTGTACTTTTGGCAAGCTTTTTTCCCATTTATAATAATAAGCGATCTATTTTCTGAACTTTTTAACTAAATATTGCCTTGCTCCAACATTAATTCTACCGGTAGTATTAAGCATAGCTCTAATTTGATTTTTCCTTTTTATCTTTAGCATTTACAAATTTGCTGTTCAAACCCAGTGCAAGTTGATTAGAGCACTTTCCGCTTGTCCTTCCTTTCGAGGGTCAATATGAATATCTATTGCTTTGATTTGAGTGGCATGATAGATGTTGCCATTAAGGTTACCAATTTCATGAAGAGGTTGCGTACATGCACCATCCCTGCGACCATGAAAATCTTTGATATCCACGTTATGGTATCCCATCTTTTATAACCACATTCCAATTGTTGGGCCTAGATATTTCGGTTCAGTATAGTTCTAACTCCTTTAAGCACGATCACTGCATTCCTTATCTTAGCTGAGATCATCGTTTAATCTGCCTGACCTTATGCTATCAGAGTTCTATTGACTTAACTTGTTTAAGTAAGTGATATCTATTTATTTTGACAAAGCTAATCAATAGTGATGGGCAGATTCTTTAAAGATAAGGGCGAAAATGATAAATCTTCCAACAATTCAGAAGCGGCTGAAAATACGGTAGACCCTCGCGATTTTCAGGTCCGCGATTTGTATAAAAAAGGAGTCAATTACATGTCTAATGATAAATTAAATGATGCTATACGTAATTTTGAATTAGCTCTTAGATTAGATCCAAAGTTTGTTGATGCATGGATCAAGAAAGGATATGCTCATTTCCATTTGGGAGATTTTTCATTTGCCATCTCATCTTTTGATATGGCATTAGACATTGATCCCGGCAATCATGAAGCCTGGAATTTAAAGGGTCTTGCATATTATAAAATGAATAACTATGTCAAGGCAATAGAATGCTGTACCAAAGCTTTGGATGCAAACCCGAGTGACGGATTGGTTTGGTACAACTATGCTTGTTATCTCACGTTAGATGGGAAAGTAGACGATGGAATGGAAGCATTGAAGAGGGCAATTGAAATAGACATTTCGCATGCAAAAAAAGCCGTCCGAGACAGAGATTTTGAAAATGCTCGTGCGGAAGAAGGATTTATACGCATATTTGAAGTGGTCGTCTTAGAATCACTTCGGCAGGGATTTGATTATGTAGGAAAAATTGTTTGGGCAACTGGCATGGACAAACAGGATGTTGAGGATGCACTTTTTAGATTAAGTATGAAGGGATTAGTGATAATAAAAGAAAAAAAATCATATCTTGGCAAGGATGTTACGTACGAACTTTCTAGAGACATTTCAGACAAGTTTGGAGAAACAAAACGATCGGGCTTATTGAAATCTAAGGAATATTTGGCACCAGTACAGGAAATAAGAGATATAATTGAAATTCTAGATAAATCAATTGAGTCTGTCAAAAACGGAGATGTAATTCAGACACTTGACTCATTTGAACAATTAACAAGTCCAACGAAACATGGCAATACTATGATCGAGCAGTTTTTTGATCAACATCGTGATTTGAGGTTATATCAAATCAGATTGAGGGACCAGGGACAGGAATATCTTGATTCACATAAATTAGAATTGACTAATATGCTCGAAGACATTATTGAAAAAGTACGAAGTGGTCCTTTATCGAGAACAATCTAGAATAAGAAGGATTTACTTTTTTTGGAGTTTTTGCTCAAATTTAATCTTCAATTTCTACTGAACTTTTTTTTTGGATTAGTTGATTTTGTGTACCGTTTTGTGAATTGTGTCCGTATTTGATTCGAGATATGAAACAAAGTTTTGTTTTTACGAATGATGAAATGAAATTGTTTTTCGTACAGTTCAATGGAAGTTGAGATCCCTTATATTCAAGTTGGAGAGCATGTGCCGTACGGTTATCTCAGGTTGGCATCATGGAGTAGGTTTGTAATCTTGATTTTATTTTCTCCAGGCTTTGCGTAAGCAAAAGGATGGCAAAAAATCACCTGACACCGGGATGGGATTTCAAGTATACCTTTAATTAAAACTTGGACTCAAATAAATCATAATACACATAATATTAATACGAGGTACCACTTTAATTAGACTATGGAAAAGATTTTTGCCGAGTCAAGTGAGAAAGAAATAACCAGAACGATAGCAAAAATGTTCAATGAAACATTGATTGAATATAGTGATTGCGATGTAATTATCATTGGTGCTGGACCAGCAGGATTGATGGCTGGGAGAGAGCTATGCAAAAATGGAATTCACACCCTCATAATAGAACAAAATAACTATATCGGTGGTGGATATTGGGTGGGAGGATACATGATGAATCCCGTGACGGTTAGATATCCAGCAAATAAAATATGGGACGAACTTGGAGTCCCATATAGAAAAATCTCGGACTCATTATATGCGACTTGGGGACCCCACGCTTGTTCAAAGCTAATCGCATCCGCGTGTGATTCGGGGGTAAGATTCCTCCAGCTTACAAAATTTGACGACTTGGTACTGAAAAATGAAAGAGTGGGGGGAGTTGTCATAAACTGGATGCCTGTTTCTGCGTTACCGAGAAATATTACATGCGTAGACCCTGTTGCTCTTGAATCAAAAATAGTAATTGATGCGTCAGGGCATGACTCCGTAGCTGTAAAAAGATTAATGGATAGGGGATATTTGAAGTGGAAGGGAATGGAGCCAATGTCGATCGCAGGAGAAGATGCAGTAATCGAATACACAGGGGAAGTTTATCCCGGATTAATAGCTGCTGGAATGTCAGCAACAGAAACACATGGATTACCTAGAATGGGGCCTACATTTGGGTCAATGTTGTTATCCGGCAGAAAAGCAGCACAAGTTGCTCTAAGTAAATTAAAGAAAATACCAAACCCTGATATAAAGATAAACTAGGGTAAAAGTAAAGTGGTCCATAAACAAATGGGCGTCGCTACTCCTGACTGTACTAGAAGTAGAATAAAATTCAGAGGTTAATTACAAGTCAGATCATATGTCAATTATTCCAACAAGAACAAAAAGCCTATCTTGTAATAATATTGTGAATGATCGGTCAGACGAAGCTTAGGATATAGCTCAAAAGATACAAAACTCATCATGCGATATCAACCTGAATGTTACACTATCATCTTCAAAGAATCTACTTTAGAATTATTAATAAAAAACAGATATAAATAAACCAAAATAACGTTAAATTTGAAGATAAGTTAGTAAACATTCCTTGCGAAAACGACATGAAATAGCATGCTAGACAAATAAATTACGGTTTGGCAACTTTAATAACTATTACAGGCGCAATCAAAGGTACCAGCAAACCAAAAGGAAATCAATTCAGAAAATGTTTAAAGATTTGCTCTCTATTAATAGTAAAGAAAGAGATAAGGCCTTTTCCAATAGTTAATGTTAGACTGATTTGTTTTAGCCCTTATATTGAATAGTTATAAGTATCAGGCCATTTTTTTCTTAGTAATGGTAACTCATTTTGTTATACACATAATTGTAAATGATTAATGACTCTTGGCAAGAAGAAATGTTTTAAATTGGCGTGATAATTTCGATTCTATGCAAAGAGCATTTAGATATATTGGATAAAGTCAAATAATAATTTGAGAAATTTTTAACAAGTCCACTAAACCTAACAATATTATCGTTCCCCTCATTAAACATAAACAACCGGTCTGTTACTTCCGAACAAATTATTAATTGGTTAAATCTTTCACCAGTTAATCATACATGTCAAAAAATGCAAAACATGATCCCGATACTTCATCTGAAGTACGGGACCAGTACGATGTAATAATTATAGGCTCCGGGCCGGCGGGATTTACGGCAGGTGTCTATACTTCGCGTGCAAAGCTGAAGGTTCTGATAATTACTGGTTCCCTTCCAGGCGGCCAACTTATGACTACTAGCGAAGTTGAAAATTATCCAGGTTTCCCCAATGGAATTTTCGGACCAGAGCTTATGATGAATATGAGACAACAAGCTGAGCGGTTTGGCACCACAATAATTGATGATGAAGTTGTAAAGGTAAATTTCAAGAATCATCCGTTTCGCATATCAACTCACTCTGAAAGTTTTGAAGGCCGGGCGATATTGCTTTGTACTGGAGCGTCTCCTAGAAAATTGGGAATAAACGGTGAGGAAGAATTTGGTGGAAGGGGTGTTTCCTATTGCGCTACTTGTGACGGGCCATTCTTCAAAGGTGAAGAGATCGCTGTAATTGGTGGAGGTGATACTGCGATTGAAGAGGCGACATTCCTTACTAAATTTGGTAAATCAGTCAAGATTATTCACAGGAGAGACTTCCTGCGAGCCAGCAAAATCCTACAAGAAAAGGCATTTGAAAACTCGAAAATTCAATTCATATGGAATCACGTCGTGACAAGAATTAGCGGTAATAAGAAGATAGAAAACATAGACATAAAGGATCTAACAACAGGCACAACAAGTAATTTACCAGTCGGAGGCCTTTTTGTAGCAATTGGTCATGAACCGAATACCTCAATTTTTAAAGATCAATTAGAGTTGGATGACAAAGGCTATGTAGTTCTCAAAGAAAATACTAAAACTAGTGTAGAAGGAATTTTTGCCGCTGGCGATGTTCATGATTATCGGTATAGACAAGCGGTAACAGCTGCGGGTTTTGGTTGTATGGCGGCGTTGGACGTTGAAAAATGGTTAAGTGAAAATAAATTTCCGAAATGAATTATGTCTTAATATATAATTCAGGCAATCTCTTCAAAGCAGAAGCATAGTCGCTTTCTGCAAGTATATTTTGTTCCTTATACAGACTTTTGAATTTTCTCCCGTCATCAGCAAAAATACCTACTATATTCCCTTTTTCAATTCCCTTTGAGAATTTTAACATTGAAGACATAACTGAGCCTGAAGATGGCCCTACGAATAAGCCTTCTTTTCTTAGTAGATCCTTAACTGCGTCAAATGAATCCTGATTTGTAGCAGTTATCCACTGGTCCACAATGTCTTCTCTACGTTTGAAGAGGCCCGGCATCGATGATTCTTCAAAGTTTCTCAACCCTTGAAGCAGATGATTCTGTTGGGCTTGGATAGCGATAACTTTTATATTTTTATTCTTCTCCTTAAGAAAAGTGCCAGTTCCTGTTATAGTGCCTCCTGTCCCACAGCCTGTAAAGAAATGCGTTACTTTTCCAGAAGTTTGTTCCCAAATCTCCGGACCGGTGCTTTCGTAGTGTGATAAAAAATTTGAATCATTTTCATATTGGTTTGGCATATAATAAACGTCGGTTCTTGGTTTTGCTATGGCCATAGCAAGAGCAATACTTTGATCGGTTCCTGCTCCAACGCGTGGACACAAATCGTCTGAAGTTTCATGGAGCACCGCTCCGAGATTTTTCAGAATCCTTTTGGTTTCTTCACTAACCTTCTCTGGAATAACAATTTCAACTTTGTAACCCATTGACGACGCAATACCAGTTAGAGCGATTCCAGTATTTCCAGAAGTAGGTTCAATAATTATGCTCTTGTTTTTTACGAGTAAACCTTTCTTTTCAGCGTCCTTAATCATCCAATAGGCCGCTCTATCTTTTACAGAACCAAATGGATTGAACCACTCTAACTTTGCATAAAATTTAATATTTGCATTTGAATATGATGAGAGCTCATATAATGGAGTATTGCCTATACGTTGTAGTATTTCGGGTCCAATTATTGATGTCATTCAATTCACTTTGTTTTCTTTATTACAAATTCTAAATCGTTATCTTTTTTTTCCACAGATAACAAATTATGACCGGTTTTTTGTGCCCATCTTGTTATATCTTCCTCTGATTCAGGGTCGTCAGCAATAATCTTGAGTTTGTCACCGATACCCAATTTTTCTATTTCAATTTTAGTCCTAAAAACTGGCTCTGGACAATATAGTCCTCTAACGTCTATAACTTTTTCAAAGGTTTTATTAGCTCCAGCTTCAGCTGTCATATTCATTCCTTACACTGTTACTCAGGGTCTTGTTGATATTAAATGTTTATAGAACTCCCTGAATCGCATTACGTATTATAGGATAACAGCAAATGTTCCATATTTTTCAGAATTTTGCAATATGGAATCATCTAAATAGGTCATCTTTTTTTAATCTCATGAGTTTTGATATTGGAGAACCACAAGATGCAAATTCGTAGCCCCTGACTATTGTTACGGGTACCCGGGATGATTTGCCCATGACAAGTTCAGCGGCAGAAGCTATTTCATCAGCAACTGCAATTTCGGTGATTCTCAGAACATTCCCATACATATCGAGTTTTCCAATATAACTCTTGATTGGATCGAATCCCGCTATTCCAATTGCAATATTAACTTGACCCGTCCTAAACGGTCTACCAAATGTATCCGAAATAATTACTCCTACAGTCGCATTGGTTCTTGAGTTTATATCATCTCTAATTTTTCTAGCCGATTTATCTGGATCATCTGGTAGTAACGTAACATGATTAGATGATTTTCCTACATTACTAGTATCAATTCCTGCGTTAGCGCAAACGAATCCATGTTTAGTTTCTGTGATAATAATCTCACGTTCTATTTTGACTATTTCGCTGGATTGGGAAATAATAAGCTCCACCAGTCTCGGATCCTTACCAGTCTGTGAAGAAATATTTTTTGATTCTTCGGAAGGAACTATTTTTGTCAGATCGATAATTTTACCTTCTGCCTTTGAAATTATTTTATGTGTAATCACAACAATATCATTCTCTCTTAAGGACTCATTGTTTTTCTTCACGGATTCTATTATAATATTGGTAATGTCATCACCATAGATTATATCAGCTTGAATTGTGATTGGAATTATCTGTATCTTATTTAATTCATCCATATTGAACAATTAATATTTCATGAATATCGATTTCATAACTGAGTCTCTATAGTCTTACCGAATTTCTTTTCCAAAAGACTTAACAAGATGGACAAATCCCTAATTTCAATTGTAGTGTCTGCCCTTTGTTTCACGATTTCAACGGGACAAAACCCAACTGTATATCCAGCAATATCAAACAATTTCAAGTCATTTGCTCCATCAACTACTACTACAATGTCTTCCTTTTTTATTCCCCACTCATGGATTATAGATTTTACCACCTTAGCCTTATCGGAACTGACATTAATTTTTACGGCGTCTAACTTACCATCGGTAAAAATCAGTTCGTTTGAAAAGATTTTATCCAAACATAATTCCTCCCTGAGCTTGTCTGTAATTATGGTGAATCCTCCAGAAACGGCGATCAATTTCCAACCAGCTTTTTTAAGTGAGTAGCAAAGTTTTCTTGCTCCAGGCATTATTTCTAAATTATCGGCAATATACTTTGCATCTTCAAACGAAGTTCCTCGTAATGAATTGACTCGTCTATAGAGTCCTTCTTCCCAATCGATTTCTCCTCTTATTCCTTGTTTTGTAATATCCCAGATTTCTTTTTCTTTTTCTGGACCGAGTTTCTGTGCAAGAACAGGTAGATACTCTGCATTGAGAAGTACACCTTCTACGTCGAAGATTATCAGCATTTTAACTGTTAGTCGAGAGAGTTACTTTACAATATATTAAGTTTATTTAACATCAGGCAATCGACTGAAACACATTTCTGTTCTTGTAATTTGTCGCATCAATTACATTCGTTACCAATTGTTAAGAATTAATAACAAATTGCTTTGTCTATACATAATTTCTGGAAATGCAGCTATTTATTAATACTAAAGCTATCTAATATCTTTCCACTTTGAGAAATGAACTGTCCAGATAAGGCATTACTATTAATAGTTAGTTTTACAAACCCGAAATCTTTATCATCTTGATCTTGGACTCCTCCACCGCTTCTATCACCGGTAATTGGGTAGTGTGACTCTCCTCCAGTACCAGCCTGAATAAAAACAGTTGGTTTGTCGGGGAACTTTATTCTCTCATAATTATGATTATGTCCATAGATAACCAAATCCACTCCATATTTGTCAAAGAGTGGCTGTAATTCATCTGCTAGCGCTTTTTCTTCCGGATGAGTTGATGGACTAGTATATAGTGGCTTATGCATTACAACAATCTTCCATGGTTGTTTAGTGTTTTTTAATTCGTTTTCCAAAAATTGAGTATTTGAAGAAGAAGAGCCCTCCGTATTAAGTAATATGATTCTGGCCTTACCTGCATCAAATGCACTCAGCATAGACGGTTGTCCAAACAATTCGGCGTAAGAACCACTATCATGATTCCCCTGTACACCTTTAAATGAAATCCCTGCAGACTTTAGAGTATCAACCACGGGTTTAAACTGGTCCACCGTTCCGTATGAATAATCACCTAGGCCAAGTGCTAAATTTACTTTATTGTTTATCATCAAATCCACAATATTTTTCCAATTATCATTGCGAGCAGATCCCCAGTCTCCTGCTGCTCCAATATAATAATTTGAAGAAGTTGAAACTGTATTTGTTACATCTACGGTTATTTCAGTTATACTGGCATAACTATTTTGGGTATTCCCATTTATAGTTATTCTTAAGTATCTTGCATTAGTATCATCAACATTATATTTTTCAGCATTAACTGTGGACCCACTGCTCTTGGTGTTTAAAATTTCAGAAAACTTCTCTCCATCATTGGACGCAGAAATTATAAAATTATTCTGTCTTTCATTTCCTTTATACCATGCAATATTAACACTGCAAATATTCTTACTTGTCCCTAAATCCAATTGTATCCATGAGCCTACGCCGTTATTAGACCATCTGGTATCAAGATTATCATCAAGTGTATTAGAACCAGGAAAACCAGTCTGGCTACCTGAAGTCATTACATTTTGAATAGGGGTATCTACACACTGACTTTGTGGTTGATTGGAAGAAACTTCAACTTTAGTCTCGGCAATACTTGCGTAATTGTTTTGCGTATTACCATTTACAGTAATTTTTACGTATCGTGCAGGACTATCGGGAAATACATAATTCTCATATGATAGTGATTTTCCGCTACTCTTCGAAGAGAGTACGGTTTTGTACGATTTTCCGTCTAGAGATGTTGAAATTTCGAAATTGTTTTGACGCTGATCTCCTTTATACCACGCAATATCAACGCTGCAAATATTCTTGCTTGTTCCTAAATCCAATTGTATCCATGAACCTACACCGTAATTAGACCATATAGTATTAGCATTATTATCTACCGTGTTAGTAGATGGAAATCCTGCTTGGCTACTACTCGCAGTTACTTTTGAGATTTGACTTGCAATACAAGAATCGGAACTGGCTTTGTAACCATTGATTTTTATTTCGCTGATACTGACCCAGTTGTTTTGAGTGTTACCATTAACGGTAACTCTAAGATATCTGCCTGCTTTTGCTTCAAAATTATAATTCTGTTCAGATAATGAGGTACCATCACTTTTACCAGAGTAAACATCAGTAAATGATTTACCATCTTTAGATATAGATATAACGAATGAATTTATACGTTCATCTCCCCTATGCCAGTTAATACCTAAACTACAAATAACGTTTTCTTGACCTAAGTCTATTTGAATCCATGATCCTAAACCTAGATTGGACCAGCGTGTGTTAATGTTTTGATCTATGGCATGGGATGGTGGATTTAAAGTATCGGAACCACTGGCAGTAATTCCACTAACCGGGAGCGGTGAACAAGTTTTTGAAGAGCTAAATGGATTGGATTGCCCATAGATGTGAGCTTGTTGAACGAACGCATTTGTAGAAATAAGAACTAGACAAATAATCAGAGAAACATAAAGTTCCAATTGATTGCTTCCCCGCACGAAATGTGAAGCATGTTTTAATATATTTATCACGGTTATCTGTTTCGGAACTGATATAATTACATGCTATTTAATTTTTATTGACTGAATATTACATTTTTGCAAAATATTTTAAGCGTCGTACAAATTAAGATTAGAATTGTTGAGAGAAATCAGTTTCATTAGATTTTATATTGATACATAGTATCAACGATAGGAAATGCCCAATTTGCATCTCAATGAATGTTACGTCATCATAGTTGATCTTAATCTGGAACTCAATCAAAGTTTTGCGATTTCAAATAATTCATTAATGAAGCTTACCAATATGCGCTCTCATCAGGTTCGCTCTTAATCCAATTTTTCTCAACATTGAGGTATTCTTTAATCCCTTCAAGATTTCTAAAAACGCCCTCAGGTGCAATTAATGCCGGTGCCTTTGTAGTCGGTAAATCCACACAACAGTCATTTTCAAAATTGCTAATGTGATACTCCACAAATTTGATATGGTTGAATTCCAAAATTTCAATTGCCAATTTGGAATTCTCGCCGTCGTCAATTAGCAATACAGGTTTACGTACAACCATATATTCAATATCTCTTAAGATATATTTATTCTCAGTTGTATATTAGAAATACCTAACAAAATTTGGCAAAATAAACATCCAAAGGTGTCAGTCATTCGACCCGTTATCGAATTTCGTATCATGTTGTTGAAAAGGGTATACAAAATGGCAACTCAGTAAAGAATTTAGTAGATACTATTCTCAAGGAGAATATTGATAGCCATCCTAAATCTCAAATTTCCATTTGAACTTAAGGATGATCAACGGCAAGCAGTGGATGCCTGGTTAAATAGTAAGTTTCGGGGTTCAATAATTTACAGTACTGGGACTGGAAAAACTGAAATTGCATTTGAATGCGCGCGAAGATTAGCAGAAATTAAGTATAGTAATGCCGTTCCACTATCTACTAAGGGTATAGAGACGGGAAAATCTTATCAAATATTTAGAATTTTGTTAATAGTACCAAGAATTGTACTTATTGATCAGAACGTAAATCGACTACTCAAATACGGATTATCGAAAGAGTCCATTGGAACTTACTTTGGAGAACATAAGGATATAAGAGAAATTACTATAGGCACATATCAGAGTGTCATAAATCGCCCAGACTTGATTAGAGAGTCTGATATGATCATTCTCGATGAAATCCATTTTCTTAGTGAAACAGCTAAAGAATTTAGCAGAATATTTCAAATAATAGATGAAGATCCTACAAAGGGGATATTAGGATTAACAGCTACCTTAAATGAGAATGATTCTCGCTATAAGACTATACTACGAACTTTGCCTCCTGTAAAGAAATATTTAATCAAAGATGCTGTGACAGATGGAAGGTTGGCCAAACCACAGGTTGTTCCCATACCAGTAAATTTTACTGCTTCTGAGAAAAAAATCTATACCGAAACCTCAGCAAAAATATCTGCCCTATCACGCAAGCTTGGAGTATTTGATCCTAAGAGGGTATCAATTTTACTTTTCAAAGGTGGATATAATGCAAAATTGGCCAAGTTGTGGTTTGAAAATGTTAGAAGAAGGAAGGAATTACTTAGCTCCGCACAAAACAAAATGCTGGCTGCTGTAAACATCGTAAGGAAACATCCATCAGAACCAATAATGATCTTTAGTGAAACAATCGATTCTATAAAAAAATTAGAAAGCATATTAGAATCAAATGGAATAATTTCGAGATCTATCCACAATAAAATACCAGCTAATCAAAGAAAGAAAATTTTGGAAGAATGGGGCAGAGAATATTTTCCACTGTTATCTGTCCATACTCTTGAAATAGGATATGACATTCCTGAAGTCAGAATAGCAATAATAATTTCAAACAGTTCAAATTTTAATCAAGTCGCACAAAGAATTGGTAGAGTGATTAGAAAAACAAGCAGAAAGAATTATGCATTAGTATATGTAATTTACATAAGAGATTCCAAAGACACCAGTACCCTTAGAATGGTAAAATCTACTATCGACATTTCAGACAGAGATAATCAACTAAAATTGACGTCATTTAGAACTTGATGTTACGATAGATTTTGTAAAGTTCCGCTACAGAATGCCGATGACAGGTAATAGAACAAAATGAGCTTTAAATCTCAATTCACTATAGTTCTGTGTCTTTTCTGACTTGTTAAAGCTTCTGAAGTGCCACTTGAGATTATTTCAATCAGTTTTGCCTGACTATTATCATTTTTTGGCCTTAATAATCGTCCCAACCTTTGGATAAACTCCCTGCTGCTACCAGTTCCACTTACTAATATACCCAGTTGTGCATCCGGAACATCTATTCCTTCATCCAATACCTTTGAGGTAACAATTGCTTTATATCTACCGTCTTTGAATCCGTTAATGACGTCCTCTCTTTCCTCTTTAGAGGACTTGTGTGTTATAAATGGAATAAGAAAAATATCTGAAATTTCATAGACCAATTTGTTATGTTGTGTGAATATTATTGTCTTGATATCTTTGTATTCACACAATATCTTCCTAATTTCATCAATTTTTGACCTGCTGTTAAGTGCAATATCCATTGCTTTGTTCCTTGCTAATAAGGCATGTCTCGCCATAATATTTTTTGATGAAATGATGATTAATCGCTTGAATGCACCGCGAGAATTCATTTTCAATCCGATTTTTTTTAAACATGTATGATATATCCCCATTTTTTCTTTATATTCCAAATATTCTTCTGCCGACATGAACGTTTGTCTTTTTTCAAGAGTATAATTTGCAAGATAATTATTTCTGGCTAGTTCTTTTGCTGTAATTTGAAATACAGTTTTTCCAATTAAAAAAGGAAAATCTTCCTCCAAATGGTCTTCACGTTCTATAGTAGCGGTAAGTCCTAGCCTGAACGGTGCTACAAATGTTTCTGCAATAAGCCGGTATGATGGCGCGGGTAAATGATGTACCTCATCAAAAATCATTAACAAAAACCTGTTTCCAATTAAATGTCCCTTTATATATGCAGAATCATAAGTTGATACGGTAATCGGTTGTATATTTTCAAGTCTTCCTCCAATATTTCCTATTTCAATATTGAAATTTAATGACAGTAGTTCTGTCCACTGTTTAATTAAATCAAGCGTAGGTACGATTATCAGTGTTGGAGAATTAACAATTTCAATAATTTTTAGCGCAATTATCGTCTTGCCAGCCCCTGTTGGCAGTACTATTGATCCCCTTTTTTCTAAACGCCAATTTTCAATTGCCTTTTGCTGGTAATCACGCAGCTTAATCTTCAATTTTGGAAGTTTCCTGAGAGGCAACAAATCCAAAACTTTGTCCTCATATCGTACGTTTCTTTCGTTGAGATATTGAGTTATTTTTTTATAGTTTATACCATCGGAACACAAGCAGTTAGCCTTCGAATTGACTTTAGAAAAGGGCAAACTATCAAGTCCCTTTACCACAATAGCTCCTTTTTGATATTCAAGCGTAACATGGCTATAACTCAATTTGTTATGTTATATAGATGACCGTTTTTAAATTATTACTGAAATCATGAACTCATTACTTCTCCGAATTGCCACTATAATGATAATTATGTTAGATTACTAATTATTAAAACAAAATTAGAGTTCTGAGACAGCTGGTTAATTAACTAATCCGCATTCAAATCCACATGGAAGGGTTATTACTAAAAACTGTTGTTCGTTGAAACAGATCTAACTCGATATGGATTTTCTCGCGAAGCTTTTTGTTTGATTCCATTGATTTGGTATTTGTTAATATATTCTTTGTTTCATTCTGCGTATTCTCTCTACCTTTTTCTTTACTCGTTATAATATTCTTGAATAGATCTCTCAATTCATGGGTTAGATCTGATTGATTTTCCAACTGGTCTATCTTTGAATTCATTATTATTACAAGAAACTAGTCTTACTAATAATAATCCATGGTTAAAACAAATTGTCAAAGGACATAATCGATTTGAATAAATTGAATTGCCATATTAACATGAAAAAGTATTCTGAGTGCAACTATCGCGATATTAGATATATCTTGATGGTATCACAAATAAAATCATGAGTAAAGTTAATGACGACTTTTCAAGGTGTGTAGCATGACAATATATGTAAGCTTCAATATTAACAGGTAACAAGAGATATCCGGTGGGCATGTCTATCGATACAATTGACAAAATTAGAGAAGAAGTTATTAGTTGCAGGAAATGTAGCTTGTGCAAAAATAGAACTAATGCAGTTCCTGGTGAGGGTAATTTTAAAGCAAGTATTATGTTTGTTGGAGAGGCTCCAGGGAGGAACGAAGATGAGAAAGGTAGACCATTTGTTGGATTAGCAGGAAAAATCCTTGATGAAACTTTAGCCAAAGTAGGTATAGTTAGATCAAGAATTTTTGTAACTAATATTGTAAAATGTAGACCTCCTCAAAATAGAATTCCCACAGAAGATGAGCGACGTGTTTGCTGTAAGTATCTCGATAGAGAAATATCAATTATCTCTCCCAGCATTATTTGCATACTTGGTAGAACGGCCTTTCAATCATTGATTGGTGCAGGAAACATACTTGGAAACCGTGGAAAGTTGATTGAAAAAGGTAAGAATCTATTTTTCATTACAATACACCCAGCAGCCATAATTTACAATAATAAGCTTCGCTGGACACTAGAGAATGATATGCAAACATTGGTTTCTGAATGCAAACGACTAGGAATTCCAATATAATATCCAATTAATTATCGACTAATCGTTATCATTTTTAGAAATTTTCAGCTCTAGTTTTCAGGGCTATGTTCATCTTTTCAAAACTCTCCCTCAGATCTTTATCCAGCTTATCGCCAACTAATTTCACGCCCAATCCTGTGAATATTTCTTTGTGTATGAATAAAACTTTATTGTCAGTAGATTTTTCAATAATAAAAATTCGCTCGCCGTCAAATATACCAGGCAAAAATGATTTTCCTTTCCATCTGAGTTCTTTGTTTATTTGTAATCTAGTTATTGTGGGATAATATGTTCTCTGTTTTCCATTCACAGTTTGAATCTTGACCTTAATTTTAGATCCTAATTTAGTGTCGCCAACTACGTTTATCATAAATGGGTTCCATAATTCGTACTCTTCAAAATTGATAAGGATCTTCCAAATTATTTCAGGCGTTGAATTCGCCATGATTTGCGTTTCTATTATCTTCAAGTACTGTAAATAATAAGTTTTGATTCTCAATAATGAATCTTTTGATGGATAGCAAAAACTCTGGTGCCGACCTGGAATCAAATAGGAACACTAGTATTCGTAATGTCATTGTATTTAGATCAATTTTGGTAATTTATCCTGAAAAACAAATCCATCTTCAAAGCCAATTAAATAAAGACAACCTATTCATAGTATGGTTTTTCAGTGAACGCATAGATGGAAATAATTTGCGATACCAGCTTCCTCATTGCATTAGTTTCGAATCCTGTCAAATGTTTCGATAGAATTGAAAGCGAAATTGGGAAATTAGAATTTGTGGTCCCTACCTTTGTTCTTGAAGAACTTTATGCTATAGAAAAAAAATCAGGACCCAAGAAGTCAATGTTTGCAAAAACAGCAATTCGCATATCTAAATTGAAATTTGAAATCAAGGAGATTGGCAAATCAGTAAATGTAGATAATGAAATTCTAGATTTTGCAACCAAAAACAGAAAATTTGCTGTGGCTACGCTAGATAGTGATTTATTAAAAAGATTGAGAATGGCTGATGTGACTACAATTACCCTATCCAAAAATAAGATGATCATAGCGAATCGATATTTTGAAGGGTAGCTTTAAATCGTCAATCCAGTTTTTATTATGCATGTTTGAGTACAATAATTTAGGATTAACATGGAGCGGCCACGCTGGATTCAACATCAAATTTGGCAATAAGAAAGTATACATCGATCCCTACAAATTGAGTAAAAAGTACCAGAATATCTTTGATGCTGATCTTGTGCTTATAACCCACAATCATTTTGATCATTTATCAATAGAGGATTTGAAAAATATCATTAATGAAAGAACAGTTATTGTTTCTGCTCAAGAATGCTTATCACAATTGAAATCTCTAAAAGTCAAAGAATCAATTGGGATTGATCCACGTGACAATGTGAAGGTAGATGATCTAAGAATAGAAACGGTTCCTGCATATAATGTGGACAAGGATTTTCATCCAAAGAATGACAAAAAAGTTGGATTCATAGTTGAATTTGGTAATGATCGATTGTACCACACTGGAGATTCTGACATAATTCCAGAAATGAAGGACACAAAACCAAATGTTCTACTAATACCTGTTTCTGGAACTTATGTTATGACTGCCGAGGAAGCGTCCAAGGCAGTCAATGAATTAATTAACCCCAAAATCGCCATTCCAATGCATTATGGTACAATTGTAGGTAATAAGGAAGATGCGATACGATTCTCAAAACTGGTCACAGTATGTGAAACAAAGATATTGGAATCAGAATAGCAAATATTCTTTGCAAAAATTAAAACTTATATACGATCTGTTTTTCTAATATCATTGAAAATGGCAGCTAAAAAGAAATCGAAGACTGCAAAGACTACAAAGTCTGCAAAGAAAGGAAAAAAGAAGTAACACTTTCGCAGTCATAGTTCTGTCTAATTCCCCCCCTTCTTTTGTTAAACATTATAACAAAATTCTGTCAACAAATATTTTGGAATGCTTATTTTTGCAAGCGCGTTATCCAAATTTTTTCCAGTACGTTAAAAAATGAGTGCAATCAACAAGCAATATTATGTTATCTGAAGACAGGGTTTTGTTTCATCTAGGAAATTACAATTTTAATGTGAGGCATTTGTTAGTTATTGCAGTATTAGTAATTGCATTTTCTACTGCTTTCATCATGCGTTCTTTCCCAATCAAGTATGGCTTTTATCTAAATGAATTCGATCCATATTTTGATTATAGAGCAACCAAGTATATCGTAGATAATGGTTTGGACGCTTATCTGAAATGGCATGACAATATGTCATGGTATCCTGAAGGTCGAAACATTCCAGAGACGTCGCAAGTTGGATTACATATAACGGCCGCTTATCTCTACAAGATATTTGGAGGAAATAGTTCTATTTTAGATTTTACAATAATGTTACCGGTCGTGGTAGGATCATTAACCACAATTGTAGTTTTTGCACTCGTAAGAGCATTGGGAGGTACCACAGCGGGCCTATTTTCTGCATTGTTAATAGCTTTCACTCCGGCTATTATCCAACGTGGTAATTTAGGTTGGTTCAAGTCTGAACCTCTTGGTCTGTTCTTTGCACTTTTGGCTTTGTACTTACTTATCTCTGCAATGAAGCATAAACCCAAAGTTGCTATTATAAAGGCGATAGTTGGCGGTTTATTATTAGGTCTTGCTAATGCCTCATGGGGTGGCATTCAATACTTTAGTATTCCAATTTCCATATTCTTTTTCGCAGTAACTTTTTTGAGAAAAGATTTAAAAACGCCACTAATTGTTGCAATTTTGTTCACAGCTGCTACGGTACTGTCAGCAGGATTTTCTCCGAGACCTGGCATTTCTTTTGTCTTTGGACTTCCAGGCATTGCCCTCATAGGGGGCACAATATTTCTAATAATATCATCATTTGTAAAGAGGTTAAGTTCATCTAATACTTTCATTAGAAACAATTGGATCTTACTTGGAGGTTTCTTTGCAATAGCTATTGGAATAATCCTATCTGGAAGTTTTCATGGATCCTCATTTAGATATCTAAATGCAGTTAATCCATTTCTTTCGTCTCAAAATCCACTCGTTGAATCCGTTGCGGAGCATTTTACTCCCACTTTGGTAGAATATTTTACCGATTATTCAATTCTAATAATGTTTGCTGGATTTGGGGCGTTCATGGCATTTAGACACAGGAATGACATGTCCTTTTTTGCATTAATTATTGGAATAACTGCAGTCTACGTAAGTGCTACATTTGCTAGACTACTTGTGTTTTCATCGATCGGAATTATACTGCTAGCTGGACTCGGGCTCTATGAAATTACCAGTAGCATAATCAACTATAGGATCTCGCCAGAAGCCTCGCATAAAAAGAAAAAAAGAATAGAAGGCGTAAAAATTACTCATACGAATAAAACACTAAAAATTGTCTATTCTATAATACTTGTTCTTTTAGTTTCGATTCCTGTCCTGGACAATGGAATATTATTCCCACAAAATTCAAATTGGATTAGCTCTGCTGACATTCCACCATCTATTGCAAATGGTGGTACTGGATTTAGAATCAAGACCGATGATTGGATAAACGCGTTGGATTGGATCTCTGCCAACACGTCATCTAAATCAGTAATAGCATCTTGGTGGGATTATGGCTACTGGATAACTACATTAGGAAACAGAACTAGTTTAGCCGACAATGCCACAATTAACCAAACGCGTATAGCAACAATCGCAAAGATGTTTATGGATCAAACCGATAATGGTATTAAGATCGCAAAGGATCTAAAGTCAGACTATATCGTAATATACATTGTCGGACAGAGATTTACTGGAATGAATGGTAGTGCGTTGTACGTATTAGGAAACGGAGGAGACGAAAGCAAAAAACAGTGGTTTATACGAATTGGGGGATTTGATGAAAATAAGTATCTTGAACAAGATGGTTTTACTCCAACCCAGTTCTTTTGGAATAGTACACTACTTGGACAATTAATCCCTTTCACTCCGGTGTCCTATATATTAAATGGTGCACCATCGAGCCAATATCAGCCGGGGGCAACCGCGATTTATTCAAAAGATATCAAATACCCTGAAAATGGTAATCCAGAGCAACCGCTCAAATTGGTTTACTCATCAGCTAGCTTCAATAGTGACAGACCGGGTCTATTCTTCGCGGTATTGATATACCAAGTAAACCATAATTACATACCCAAAACCACGTCGGACCCATATCACGAGGTAATTGATAAAGAGAAATTTTCATTAAACACTACCAGTCCTAGTATCAATATGAAATCAAATAATCAATCTAAATTAGCCGTGATAGATACAACTCAGGGACCAATAAGTATTGAATTCTTTCCAAATGTGGCTCCTATGCATGTCTCAAATTTTGAAAAACTTGCAAGTTCTGGATTCTACAACGGGACCATATTCCACAGAATCATCAAAGGGTTTGTAATTCAAGGCGGGGATCCAAATACAAAAAATATGACTGATAAGGCTGCATGGGGAACAGGCGGTCCGGGTTATAACATCAATGCGGAATTTAGTAACATACCGCATGAGAGAGGAATCGTTTCCATGGCAAGATCATCAGATCCAAATAGTGCGGGCTCACAATTCTTCATCGTTTTAAATGATTCCAGATTTTTGGATAATCAATATACGGTGTTTGGAAGGGTCGTAAATGGGATGGATGTGGTTGATAAAATTGCTGCATTACCTACAACACAAAATGATCAACCCCAAGATCCAAATTTAGCCAAAATTCTTTCGATAAAAGTAGTGGATAGAAATTCTACAGCTTTGAAGAATTGAGCTGATCATATTGATTCACTAGTGGTTTATTCCATGAGTGCAGCATAAATGAACGGTAGCAGTGTGGTTGCCTCTCCATGTATTGTTGTTTGCTTCGCTTTTCCCTTTACTTTTCCCCACGAAATCGCTTCTGCAACTAAGGCGCCGCTCAAACTACCATCCCATTCAGAAGCTGTAGTTATAGATACTGCATAATCAAGCCCTCCTCTGAATTGATTCCACCACAGAGTATGATGTTTAGAAATGCCTCCTCCAATGATGAAAGCCCCCGTATTGCTTGCATCATAAACCAAGTCTGATAGTCTAGTTTCATCCAAGAGTAGGTTTACATTAAAGTCTTTGTGTTTCTGATAAAAGAGCCAAATTTGGCTTCCAACGGCACCATCTACAATACCGGGAACTATGACTGGAATATCATTCTTATATGCCCAATACAAAAATGAACTCTCATCCAGGGTGCTCCCGATCTTATTTGTCAATACAAAGGTTGATACATCATGTACTCCATTTTGGTACAGATCGTTTAGACAATCCTGTACATTTTTTTCGATTACTGGACCATAATTATTTTGAGGCACAAGTACATTTCCTAATCTATGTATGTTCTTCTTATACAGTATCCCATCATCCATTCGAAAGTCTCCAGAGTAGTACTTTGTACTTGTTCGTGCAATATCATGATCCAATGCACCACATGTAGTAATGACGCAATCAAACATCTTACGTTTCAACATATCCTTGATAATACCTCTTGCTCCAGTTGAGATTATTGATCCTACAAAGGACAAGAATTTTGTACAGTTTTTGTCCTTTGTCATCTCACGAATTATTTTAATTCCATGCCAAAGATTTTTAGATTCAAAACCACCAGAATTAGCCATTCCGTCAATTAGTAAAGGAATGGAATTTGATTTAATACTGTAATCACGTACCGAATCACTCAATATATTCTTGTAATGTCTCTTTGTCCGCTTTGATTTCATTTTTCTATAGTTTAGTTTCTAATTATATATTATTATTGGCCGTTTCAGAGTAAATAATTTTTTACAATATATTTTTATAATATGTTGATGCTCCTCGAGTTAAAAATTGGCTATTAGTACTTACATTTGCCTTTTCATTTTTTAGGCACATTATTATAATGATAATTTGGTATATTCTCAGATGCGTGTTAGATATTGGCGTTTGGGTGTTAATGACCTTCTAAATTCAACATACCCTATCGAAAAGGCAAATCACTGGGACATTAAATGTCTACAAGGAGAGTACGAACACTTTGGAGTGTTTTGGTTTAGATACGGAACTCCTTTTGATAAGGAATTGATAAGTGGCATATGTTTCTATTACAACGACATACCCCAAGGAAAAGTTCAAGAATTGTTAGATTTTCTGCAAGAAAAGTATGGGGGCAAGGCATTATTTAGGCATAGTCGAGTTTTTCTTCAAGGGTCTAGAGAATTTAGCGACAAAGATGAAATAGCAAATCTCGCAAAGGAAATCAGTATCAAGTTCAATGGACCGGTAGAAATTACACTAGAATTTGAAAAAGTTACTTCAGAAGAGCAGGAACAAAATGTCTTTAACTTTCCTTCAGGTAAAGCACTGCCAATCACTGGTTCAGATTAGTAAAATCATTATTTAGGAGCTTTCAAGTCAAATTGATAATGTTATATTAGCTAGCTCTCAGTTTTATCTTCTAGGATAGATTTTATTTTCTCCCTTAACTTGGATATACTGACAGGTTTGCTAATAAAATGGGTAACATCGACCGATGGTATAACCTTGCTGAATTCTTCCTTGTTAATTTCAAAAGCAGTAATAAATGCAATCTTCATAGTAGGATCATTTTCTTTTATACGCCTATACAGCTCAAACCCATTTATTTTTGGCATTCTAATGTCAGTAATTACAAGATCGTAATATTTACTAGGATGATTCTGAAAGTTATTTATTGCCTCATCACCTTTTGAAAATGTTTCAACTATAAAATCATTTTTTGACTCTAATCCTCTTTTTATGACCGAAAGAATGTCAGATTCGTCGTCCACAATCATTATGCGCGGTGCCAAATTAATTTTTTTACTTTCCGTCATATGTCAAAATTTGATATATTTATCATATATAAATAAGTGTTTACGGATAATTTATCAAATTTGTGCTGTGATTTTGTCAATTTAAAATATTGATTATTATGCAAAAAATGGTAATTCTTAAAGACGGAATCCTCATTTTGGAGAAAATTGATATAGCCATAAAAATAACGACATCAAAATGAGTGAGAAATCAACCTGGTTGAGCCTCTTACAAGAATCAAAAATCAAGGAATTTAATGAATGGAGAATGGCCAACATCTTTGTGAAGATTGATCTGAGTGGAATGAATTTTTCAGGGGGAGATCTTTCAAATGCGTACCTAAACGGTGTCAAGTGTAATGGAACAGATTTGTCAGCATGTAATTTACAAAAGGCCAATTTTGCCCAATCAGAAGTTATGGATACAAACCTTGAAAATGCGAATCTGACTGACGCAATTTTTATCTACGGAATTTTGAAAAATTGCAAACTAATGAATGCCAACCTAACTAGAACAAACTTTATGTGGTCAGATTTGAGAAATTGCGATTTGCGTGGTTCAAAATTTAGCAAAACGATTTTTGTTGAAGCAAAACTACAAAATGCAAAATTAGATCCATTAGACAATGAATCTGTTTATCTTAAGTTTGCAAAATTAGAATAAAATATCTAGTTTAGTTTAGGGTTATGATGAGTATAATAGATTTGATATAACGAATTCCAAAATAGATTAATACGAATGAATTATCTAGATTAAATGGTTGGAAGTAGATAAGATACGGACCTTAAAGTTACTAACTAAATGGTCTTTAAACAGAGCAATAGGTAAAAGAAGACCGCTGGTAGCTGTTTTCAGCTTAACTCATTATTGCAATTTTTATTGTCCTATGTGTCCTTTTGGTGATTCCAATAAAGAAGGTCAATTAAAACTTGTTAAAGAAAGGGACCTTACTACAGAACAATGGAAAAGTATTTTCGATAAAGTCTCAGAATTTTGCGTGTGGTCAATAATTGAGGGTGGAGAACCTACTAGTCGACCGGATTTTATGGATCTTGTAAGTTACCTACATAGTATCAATTTACCCACTTCGTTGATCACAAATTGTTCACTTTTGCATACCGTGGATCTCGAGATGCTAAGACGTTATATCCAATTTATTACATGTAGCATTGACTCAGTCTATGACGAATCATATTGTAAGGTACGTGGCGTATCAAGCAAGACCTTTAACAAGGTCATGGAAAACATCGAACTCCTTAATCAAAGTAACATTTCGCACTATTTCAATAGCGTAATTACAAAATTTAACACCGAGGAATTTATTGATCAAAGTTATTTTGATAAAGCTAAAGAACTTGGTTCAAGCTCGGTATCATTAACTTTTGTTGAAGATAGGGCAGACGTACCATATTCATTATTGCCTGATAGAAAAACGATGATAAAGGTCTGTGAAAGCATCTTGGATTATGGGAGAAAAAAATCTTCACCTCAAATAATGATCCCACCAGAGTACTTTGAACAAATTATCAATTATGGGCGTACGACTTTCGATGAATGTGGAGTATGGAAGAGCACTTTTGTTAACGCGGATGGTACCGTAATGGTCCCTTGTTGGAAATTTAACAAGTCTGAGAACACTTATAATTTGCTCGAACAAACAATTGAAGATGTCTGGAGTGCGCCCCAATGGGACATAGCTAGAACTTGCCACGACTGCCAGGTGCTTGGGTGTATCTGGTACTCTTCTCAACCCATTACGACTTTTGCTAAAAATTATATGAACGGATTATCTAAAATAATCAATCAACATAAGCCAGATTTACTGCAATAAGTAATTAATTGAAGTTTTAGGAGGTAAGCTAAAACTTGGGCAGGTTTGATTCAACTACAAGACTTGCTCTACACGCAAATTCAAATTATCATTCTCGTCATATAATTCTCCTATTACTTTGAATTCTCTTCCTTTTCTTATTAAATCTCTTGGGCCGCCATACTCATAGTGATACAAATTAGCACGCCATTTACCATTTACAAGTACAATTGCTTTACCAATTGCGACCTTTTCAACTTCAATGTTAAAGATCTGTCCCCGAATTTTTGCTCTGGTTTCAGAAAAAATTACATTATTGCCAATCGTTTTTATTTTTCCCAATTTTTCAAGCAGCTTAAGCGCTGCGGTTATAAGAGGCTCGTCAACTCCTAATATATTTTCAATTGTTTCAAAGGTTAATCCTTTGTTTCCTTTAATTGATACGACAGAATATATCTTTCTCGCAGTTTGTTCCACTTGTCTCTTAAAATGAACAATAGCTTGGTCGTTTTTAGAATGTGGAATTCTATAACTCACACTTTTCTTATTTTTTGATGATAGTGACGCTATTTTTGTACCTCGCTGAACTTTGTCAAAAAATGAATCGAGATAATCAATTTCATATTTTGTCATAGGATTTTTTTTTAGATGATCCCTAT
>DATEFQ010000010.1:0-32010 GCA_035280585.1 Nitrososphaeraceae archaeon | reverse complement strand
ATAAAGAGGGAAAAAATGCGCGAGATTGAGGTAACTCAGGTCTCAATATCGAAAGGAAAAGACGTGCCAAGTGGAACAATGCTTATTTCTAGAAATCCCATATTGATTTTGTCTGCAACTAAATAGTGAGTTCATTACGTTAATCGGCATTCACTAACTAGACAAACATAAAATCTTATTGATATACGGATTCTTTTTACTTTAAATAACACATTTTTTACAACTCAAATCATGAAGCTTTCATGTATCGGTTGTGGCCCTGGAGATCCGGAATTACTTACAATCAAAGCTGTGGATAGAATCAAAAAAGCAGATGCTATCTTTACCCCAACCTCAAAGGAGGGCAAACCCAGTATAGCCTTATCAATAGCTAAGAATTACATAGACGAATCAAGAACTATAATCACAAACCTAATATTTCCAATGATAAAGGACAAAGAATCCCTCAGATTACAATGGAAGACTAATTCCCAGATAATAGCAGATACGGTACGCTCTGGGAAGAATTCTGTATATCTGACTGTAGGAGACCCATCCCTATACAGCACTTGGAATCATATTCATAAAGAATTGAGGGAAAAATACAGTGATATAGATATAGAAATCATTCCCGGAGTTCCATCCTTTTTTGCCTTCGCTGCTCAAGCAAAAATGAGTTTAGTTGAAGGCGATCAAACTCTTGGTATCGTTCCTGCTTGTTACAACCTTGATAAAATAAAGCATACAATCAATTCCTGTGATTCAATAATTTTTCTCAAAGACGGACGCTATTTTGATAGCGTGATTGAACTACTTTCAGAAAGTGGTTTTAGTGATGATTCTAACATTACTATAGCTCAAGACGTATCTGTAGACAAAGAAATCTTAGAAACAAAAAAATTAAAGGATTTACGAAACACAAAAAATCCTGCTGGAAAATACTTCTCAATAATGGTGGCCAGGAAAAATGACTGAATCAAACACTGTCTATTTTGTTGGTTCTGGACCAGGTGATCCTGAGCTTATAACTATAAAAGCAAAAAAATTATTGGAAAATGCAGATGTCATTGTTTATTCAGGTTCGTTACTGAATCCAAAATTGCTTGAATATGCAAAAAAAGACGCAGTTCTTCATGATGCAGCTCTTTTGGACAGGAATAGAATTTACGAAGTATTAAGAGATTCTACTAAGCAAGGAAAACTTGCAATACGTTTTCATGATGGAGATCCTGCGTTATTTAGTACTATAAGAGAACAAATTGATAAATTATTTTTAGATAGCATAAATTGTAAAGTTATCCCAGGAATAACGGCAATTTTGGGTGCAGCTTCATCATTAAATTTGGAATTAACTCTTCCAGGAATTACTCAATCGCTTATTATCACAAGGGCAGAACTTAGAACTCCGGTTCCGAAAAGAGAAAGCATTTCCAGTTTAGCCAGTCACGGTGCTACGATGGCTTTCTATCTTAGTGTTCATCTGATAAGAAACATAGTAGAGGAATTGCTTAAAGGAAAAACCTATCATACGTCGACTCCTGCTGCCGTTGTTTACAGAGCCACATGGGAAGACGAAAAAATAATCGTTGGGACCCTGGGTAATATTGTGGACAAAGTGAAGGAGGCCAAAATAACGAAGACTGCAATAATAATCGTTGGAAATGTGATTAACCCAAAGGGCTACGAATTTTCAAAAGTTTATGATCCGCAGTTTACACATGGATATAGGAAAGCAGATAAGTCTAGGTAGTTCTTTAGTTGGTAACTAAATCTATTACAGTTTGAGGCTTTCCAGAGATCTTTGAGCCCTAGAAAATTTCTTCATCCTTCCTCATGCCGCCTAATCCGGCTTTGACCTTTGAAGCGCATTCAACACAGATGTCTTCTGAAAAGGGGAAGCTTTTCGAGCATTCTTTGCACACAGGTCTTCCACAACTGGGACAGTCTCTAGTTGTAGTCTGTGAATTGCACAAGAAACAAATTTTATTTTTCATCATTATCATTAGGGGTCTTGAAGGCTAAAAGCATATCGCGCTCTCCTTCTTACTCAATCAAAAATTTGCATAAATATCAAAATCTTAAATAATACAAATATGAAATTTCTCTATTTGAGACGTCCTCCATATTTACTCATGACATTGGTATTCTTGAGATTTCCTTTTGATTGACACTCGCCCAGGCTCCCATCACATTATCTTTAGTTTGTGCGGGGTTCATTCCCGTTATTTCACTAATAATTATTTCAGTGGCGCGCATTGGGGGCCAAGCCATTGCAACATAATCACCAGTATTCCCTGTATTTTGAAGGGATGCTGGTACTAAATTATTCTCCGAAAAACCCAATGAAATAAGTTTATGTTTTACAGTAGCAATCAAATCATGCTGTCCGTGAACAATCATATGTACGGTTTTGGTATTATCTATTGTAGACATTTTCCTACGAGTTTTGCTACCAATCACACCTATAAAGATAATTATCTATATAATATTGTTAAAGGGTATCTCCATGTCGCATTCTGATCTACATATGACAATGATCCTTCCTGAGGACATTTCAGAAAGGATTTCTTCATTTATTGGTGGAAGTTTGGATTTTCCTTTTATTAAAAAGGAAGAGGTTTCATCTCTCTTATACTTATACGGAAGAAATATCAGAGTAGTAAATCATCCTGAGAAAGTTCTCGGAATTGCAAAGAAAACCGTTGAAATAATTGAACAGAATATCGAATCTTATAAGAATGGTTCTAAATCTAAATTTGATTCTGTATTTTTGAGAACTAGTTACATACGTAGACAACTACAGATAACGGTTGACAATAATGTCAATAAGCATGATAAAAATACGCAAAATCTCAATAAGAGAATCATTAATGATCCTGTGATTTTATCTGAATGTTTCTCGCAGCACGTAGCCTTTTATGAGCAGAAGTATTCGTTTTTTATTTACGGCCCACTAAAGGACAGCGAATTAACCATTGACATTCGTGATTCATTAACGGGTAGGATAGTAATGCTGGGGTATAACAAGGAACAAGATCAACTACCGTTCGATCATCCTATACTTCCTTTCTATGTATGGGCAAAGGAGAATCTTATATATATTAACTAAACTTGCTTAACAAATAACTGTGCAGTTCAGTTATCGTTCTAATTTACAGGATCAACTTTCAATTGGCTTTAATAATCAATTTTGATTTTTGATTTTTGATTTTCAAGCCCAACATTTTTACTCACTACGGGAATGGCAGCTCAAATGGTATTGAAGGATGCGATATTGTAGTTTTTGGACTAAAGTAGGTATTATCATCCTTTTCCGCATGGGGAGGAGATATTGTAGTTTTTGGACTAAAGTAGGTATTATCATTCTTTTCCGCATGTGTAATTAACGGCAAGAATTGAAATATCCTATTGTCATTACTCAAGCAAGAATCAAAAATTCCACAGGATTCAAAGTATGAAGATCTAAGATTCTTTTCGTAGTTTACCCAGTACGGGGAATATATAGTAATACCAGAGGCAAATGTCTTTTGTAACGGATTGACATAAGTAAACGCACAAATAGCAAAAATACCGATCAATAAAAAAATGGCCAATGATTGACCTTTTTTATCTTTGTTCAATTCAATATTTGATTTAATACTTAGTATATTTAGAATGCTTTAACTAATTTAATAAGATAATTGGATAAATGAGTGCAAGTATCTAATTCCTAATCAGGTAATATACAATATTACGTTTAATATTTGCTAGAAAAAATCACGGAATTTTTTACTCAAATATTAATTTTAAACTTATTGATTAATCATATTCGACTTTTAGTCCCACTAGACTCTTCGGAATGATTTTAGCTATGATTATCACTGAAAAATTAAGCAAACTTATGGCGATCACGCAAAAAAATTATCATCTATTTGATTATGGATATTTATATTATATTCTCGCTTTAATTTTAGGAAGGTAAATGAATGAAAAGATAATTGATATACGAGAACTTTATTCAAAAATGGATTCGGACAATTCTGACTTTATTGATTTCTTTGACCTCCGACATTTACAGTCCGGAATTTTAAGATTAAAACCCGGTCAATTGGATGGACAAGAACCTCATTCATTAGATGAAATCTATCTGGTATTACGAGGAGATGGTTTTATAGAAATTGGAAAAAAATCGTACGTTCTAAAGAAAGATCTATTTATCTATGTGCCTGCTAAAGTAAAACATAGATTCTACGGTAATACTCAAGAAATATTGGCGATATATTTTTTTAGCGCTTAATGTTGAATAACAACTTCACTTTAAGTATCTATTTGCATAACAGTTATCTTTAACAGTTACATATTGCAAATTAAGATAAATTTATAGGCATTGCTTCTAAGTGTCTAGCTAGAACCATTAGAACTTCAATCTTTTTCTTAGGGTAATTTGCAAAGTTAAGAACTTCGTCAATGAATGTTGAAATTGGAATAGCCTCTTCTCCGACTACTTCGATACCTCTTTTGGTTAGCAGATATGATTTTGCAACTGGCGCAGCCTGAACTCCATTTAAAAAATAATGTTGTGATTCGGACATTGACTTACTTGCTTTAGCATAGATCTCCTTTATGTATTGAGTTTCCAGTGCAATGTTCTCTTCTAACATACCCATTCTTTTTACGAGCTCATTGACCCTTTTCACAGCTTCAAATACCATTGTAATTCAACCCTTGTTTCAATTATGAAGTTTAGTCAGAATCTATTCTTAATTCATCTTTCTTGCTTTCTTGTTCTTGTAACTTCTTAAGTTCGCTTAGCAGGAACTGTTTATATTTATCCCTTTCTTGGTCGGTCATTTTGTCCAAATTAGAACTCAATGTTAAACCAATAGAAGATAATCTATCTATCATATCCATAGCCACAAACTTGCCAACATTCCCAACCCTCATTACGACATCCAATTGTTTTTGCATAATATTGTGAACAGAATCTACATCCGCAGCTACATCCATGCCTCTCGAGGTAATTTTATATTTACCACTATCGGTTTCGCTTATTAGGCCCTCTTCTAACAATCTTCCTAACATAGGATAGATTAAGCCCGGTGAAGGCTTCCATCTTCCTCCACTTTGGAAGGTAGCTTTGTCGATGATTTCTTTACCGGTCATAGGTTCTTCCTCGAGTAGACCGAGAATATAATGGCGTGAAAATCCTCTTGGGATAGCACTACCTACTCTGGCAAGCCAATTAGATAACATATCACTAGTAATATCGCTAGCGATATATTAGTTTTTTCAATCATGCAGTCCTGTCAAGTTGTAGGGGTATAGAACGTTAGTGGTAAGTTAGGGATTTGAAAACGCAATTTACGGTTAAATATTCATGGTATATTTCCTAATTATGCAATTGGAAAGACATGAAATTAGCGCATTATAAACAATGATTCAACATTTCATAATGTTAGTTTTTCTACTAAAATGGACATGATGATCGCATTGTCTTTGCATCTACTGCTTACAGCGTCTTTAGCAAATCACCAAGATTCAAGATGATTTTCAAGGATGGCAAACATAAATTGCGAATTATAATAAAGCCATTAGTATTAACGATGCATTTTATGAATTATTTGATCCAGACGTGAAGGAAAAATGGGATGAAATTACTATGTCTAAGACCATTGAATATTCGAGTTCTGAATAAGTGGCAATAAGCTATTTTCACCTGCTAATTTACTTAACATGATTCCCTGGAGTTTTACCTTTTCTAGCATGTTCTCTAACATGATTATAATGTCTCCCAATAGCCTCAATTATCTTCTGAGCATGGTTTTGCAGTCATTCTACACGCAATTTTTTCTCATCCATAATAGTACCGTTTAATCGCTCTACAAGTGAGTTAAGACCCCGTGTCTTACCAAACCACTAAAATATTATTAACTTTGGGTTTCTTCGAAGTGAGAAATTTCTTCTGAAATACTTTATCATATGATGGTAAACCCTAATGTATATTTATATATAAAGTTAATTTCAATAATAGTGTCATTGTCAAATAATGATCTCCCAGAGAACAAAAAAAGAACGACTAAGAAGGGTCTAATTATAACAATCATGATTCTGGCAGGCATAGTTGCTGCGAGTTTTCTGGTCTATCTTATACCATAAACAACTGGCGGTATCGTAGAATTTTTGTATCAGCAATTGGGAATTATTTAATGTACGTCTTGTCATGACAGGTTACCTAATATAAGGTGTAGATTATTCCATTTTCAAGATCGATCAGTATGGAACCCGTTACTATAATGAAATTTGGGGGCAGTACACTTGGAGAAGATGGAGCCTGCATAGGCAAAATAGTACATAGAATAAGTACGAAGATAGAAAGTAAGAACAAAGTAGTTGCTGTCTTTTCAGCACCTCTGATCAGGTATAGAGATAAAGTAAGTTCCATGACTGACGTAGCAATGCATATTGGAAAGAATTATGCTCAGTCGAATCCTATAGAAATCGATGTATTACGCGAAGTATATGAAAACATTGCATCAAATAGTCTTTCAGCTGAATATTACAAAAAATTTTCTGACGAAATCAAAAAGTTCCACAAAGAAGTCATAATATCGCTTAAGCAAGCTGCAGAGAATCGAAGGTTCGTTGATGTTACCAGATCAAGAACACTTGCTTATAGTGGAGAGATACCCATGTCATATTTAATGGATTATATACTAAAAAGTAATGAAATAAAATCAGATCATACAAGAATAGAACACTGGCCAATAATAACGGACGATAATTTTGAAGCTGCAAATTTTTTGATCGAGGAATCTAGAAAAAAATCAACACAGTTCTATGAGTTGATCGAGAATAACAATGTAGTAACAATAGGAGGTTTCATAGGAAAAACCGTCGACGGACTAGAAACCACTTTTGAACGAGGAGGCTCTGATAGGTCCGCTGCTGATGTTGCTATATTGTTAAACGAAAATTACAAGCCAGAGTTAGATTTTGAAAAAGATAATGCTGTATTTAGCGCTGATCCAAAAATAGTAAAGAAAGAATTGGACAGTATCAAATTTCTATCCTATAACGAGGCAAGGCTAGCTGGTATGTTTGGGATGAAAATACTTGATCCTATAGCTATAAAGGAAATCGATAATAACAATATGGATATACCTATTGTAATTACTAACATGAATAATACGTCTAATACTACTACAATATCAAAAATTTCTGCCGATCAGTCAGATAATCTCGTTAAGATTGTTACTGGCAAAAGAAATTGTGCTATCGCAAGGATCGAAAGCATAGCAGCATCTCATTTATTGGCCTCTCTCGAAAGCGACAAACAATATCATGAATTTCTTAAATTATCCCCGTATAAGAAAGAGGGCGTCGAAATTACCCGCATTCTATTCCTAGACGGAGACTACGTCCGCAGAAATGAACATCACTTTAAGGCATATTATTCCAAAGCTGAAATAGTATATGATCGTGGTGTTGTTACTCTAATTGGAGATAATATGTGGAAAATGCCAAAAATTGCTTCTACTACTAGTAGCACGGTTGGAGAACATGGGATAAATATTTTGAATTTGGACGCACAAGAGGAAACTTCGCGTATACTAATTATTGTAGATGATTCTAAGGTGGGTGATGCAATAAGAGCAATCCATGATAAAAGAAACAGAATTGATCGAGACGAAGCTTAATGAATGAACAAAGTAAAATTTGGATGGATGGAAACTTTGTTGATTGGAATAATGCAAAAATACATATCCTTACGCATGGTTTGCACTATGCAACAGCAGTATTTGAGGGGATTCGTTGTTACAGTACCAAAAGAGGTCCTGCAATATTTCGACTAGAGGAACATATCAAAAGGCTAGCCAATAGTTGTAAGATGTATCATATGACCCTAGAATATACTGACAAAGAACTTAAAGAGGCAATTATTGGTATAATAAAAATAAATAATGTTGAGGATTGCTATATCCGACCCATTTCCTACTATGGATACGGCAAGATGGGAGTCAATCCCTTACCCAATAAAGTATCAACAGCTATAGCTATTTGGTCTTGGGAAGATCATATAAAAACAGAAGGCGACAAAGGAATGAGAGCTATGGTTTCTTCATGGGTCAAGATAGATTCTAGAAGCCTACCTATACATGCTAAGGCTAGTGCAAACTACGCAAATTCAGCCCTAGCGAGAGTAGAAGCTTTGAAATCTGGAGTTGACGAGGCAATTATGTTGAACGTCAGTGGGATGGTCGTGGAAGGAACAGCCGAAAATATTTTTATGGTAAAAAATGGACTTCTTATTACTCCACCATTAACCTCAGGTGCCCTAGATGGAATTACTCGCTCTAGTGTTTTGGCTTTAGCCCAGGACCTTGGCATTGACTATCAAATTTCTGATATATCGCGGGATGAATTGTATTACGCTGATGAGATATTCTTAACAGGAACAGCAGCTGAAATTAAGGCAATTGGTGAAATTGATAAAATGACCATTGCTGATGGAAAAACTGGAAGAATAACAGCGATGTTACAAAGTCTTTACAACCAAATCATACATGGAAATAATGAAAAATTTGAGAAATGGCTCACTTACATTAATTAGATATTTGGAATTTATTAGTTTCATTATGTTTTTTAATAGATTTGTTAGGGTTTTACTAAGGCAAGTATGGATATGAACTCCTCTAGATAGGAGACTCATTTAAGATCAATGCAAGGAGGGCTGATCTTAAATCTTTGCCATAAGACGCTTGCTTAAAGTAAATCGCATTAGATTTATTATCCACATCCGGCGATATTTCATCTATCCTCGGTAATGGGTGCATAATAGAAATATCAGGTTTAAACTTTTTCAAAATGGTGCTATCGATTGTATAAACTCCTCTAACCTTCTCGTATTCTTGCGGGTCAGAAAATCTCTCTTTTTGTATTCTGGTAACGTATAATATATCTGAATTTTGAAAAACCGTTTCGTTAATCTCTTCTAGTTCTACAATTTTCATCTTATTTTTTAATCCATAGATCGACTCTTGTCGGATTTGCAATGTTGGTGGAGAAATTAGAATGACTTCAACATCATAATTGGAAAGACCATACAACAAGGAATAAATTGTTCGCCCATATTTCAAATCGCCCAAAATACAAATTTTTAACCCATCAATTTTCTTTTTTTCTTTTAAAATTGTATATAAATCAAGCATTGCTTGTGTAGGATGTTCTTCACTTCCGCTACCACCATTAATTATTGGATGATCAGAAATTTCTGCAGCAAATTTGCTTGAACCATCAAGTTGGTGGCGTAGGATTATGATATCTGAGTAGAGATCCATAACTCGCACAGTGTCCTGTAAACTTTCTCCTTTTTCTATTGAAGAAGATCTTAGGTCTGATATTCCAATTGAGCTCCCACCTATTGACGCCATTGCTGCTTCGAAACTCATTCTTGTTCTTGTACTTGGTTCATAGAACAAATAGCCCATTATTCTGGCTTTTCCTAATTCATCTTTTTCTTTGGGCTTTAGCTCCTTCATTTTATTAGTTTTTTCAAATAAGAACTCAAGCTCATCTCTATTAAAATCATTGATTGAAACAACATCCCGACCAAAGAATCTATTTGTCTTCACTGTTTGCCCCTGTCATATTATGACAAAGCCCCTTTACAAAAAGATTCTTATCAGATTTCAAATAAAGGATAATTTCCTTTATAACATATATTAGAGATTCGTGATAAATTTTGCAGTTTGAATAAGTGCGAATTCACTTTATTGTTTGTATTGTTGTTATCATTTGCATTATTTATTCAAAATAACAGCATTTCTATTTTCGGCCAAGTCATCGATACAACGCATAAAAATTATTCCAATTTGACTATGTCTACCAGAAATACCACAAAATTGGATTCAAAAACAATTAATCAATTAATTGGGTCAGCTAATCAAAATAACTCCTCTATTAAAACCGTTACCTATACTCCAAAATTTTTGTGCGGAAATGTATCTTCCAATGAAGGTCCTGTGAGACCAGGACATTATGATACCGATATAAGTATCCTTAACAAACAAGACTATCCAATAAAAATATTTTGGAACGTTATTCCTAATGATGGAACTTCTTCAAATTCGATCATAAAGACCCTTAGACCTGAAAGCTCTACTAGCATATCATGTGAAGATATTCTACCATTAATTATCGAAAAAAAGAATTTATTAGAGGGATTTGTTATGTTGTCTTTACCAATAAGTGGGAATATCATTAGCGCATTCCCGGATCCTAATAATCCAGAAGCATCAATTTTAAGATCTATTAATGATTCACAATCTAATTTGGTAGACGTCCAAGTATTTTATACGGCCAACGCATTACCTAACCTTCCTAGTGAATTGATTTTCAATAAGATAGATTTTAGGATATTAAGCGATTCCAGTGAAAAAATCCCACACTCACTTTTAGGGCAAGCGTTAGAAATTACGCTACCATCCGGCAAAAATCAAATATATGACCAAGTATTTCGTATTAAGGCTATACTAAAGGAAAAATTTAAGCTAACAGATTCTGACTTGAATGCTACTAAAATTCAAATCGAAGGAACTGACGTAGATGCTATTTATACCAATGACGACCATGCAATATCATCGTCACGTTTATCTCCCAACATCTCCCTTAGGTGATATTTAGTTCATGAAATTTGAGGCTGACTTTTAATAGATTGTATCCGGATTAGTAGAACCAAGATCGATTAATGTCATACCCTTAGTGCCCTACTTATCATTATTAGTTCAGGTCCGGTAGTTAAATTACCTACTATAACTGAGCTAAAATTGGCTATAATTCCAGATGAGATGAAGGGTGAACCCCCATTAACGGTAGCTGGTTCTGCTTCAACTTGAAGTATATCCGACACGCTGTTGATTTCAGCATCACTAGCATTTGGATGTACTATAGCTCCAGCATTTGTTGTGACAACCATCGATCCAACCTGGATAAATCCTGCGATTGACATACTCTGAAGTGGAACACCCAAAGTATCTTTAATATTTTGATCTACTTCTCCCTCGAATAAATTTGAAACTATTGCTCCCTTGTCATTTGCTAAAATTAAGTTTCCAATTGCAGTAAACTTACTTTTAAGTCGTTCCACGTTTAAGCCTGTCTTTTTAATGATTCGGATTTCGTCATCCGACACAGTCGAAGGTAACAAGATGCCATTGTTATTCATAACCGTCATTGGCCCTATCAAACGGGTCCCTGCAACCGAAACGTGCACTATTTCCTTAATGTCTAAATATTCTTTAAGTTTTTTAGCTTTTGTTTCTGCAAATCCAAATGGAAGTAGAAGGGTATCATCATTCGTGCGTAAAAATAAACCGACGTTTGGACTTCTATAGACATCATATTTGTGTATCACCAAATGTTTTTACTCTCCGTTATGTGCAGGTCATTTGACAATATTTCTCCTATGTACGACTAAAATATGAAACTATCTACCGAATTAATTTATGTTTTAAACTTCTTGACAAGACATTAATTCATAGTTAATATTTAGCCTAGATCTTTACCCAAAATAAAAATGGGAATCAGGGATTTATCCTGACATGCATGAACTAAAACCACACTCTATACACAAATTACAACCTTCAGTAATAATCAATCTTGCGTTACATGAGGGGCATTCTTCGTACTCAAACTCATTTGGAGAAGCAGTTATGTTCATTTTTAGCTTAGATTGTGAGATATTAATTGTGTCTTCTGTTTTTTCCATTTCTTCTGTACCTCTGAAGACTTTTTCAACTTGCGTCATAACATAGTCTTGCTTAATGTTACTATGAATATGATCAGTTACATAGGCACTTGGTTTTACAATAAATTTTTTCTCCTTGTCATTTCCAGTTATATGGAGCACTTGTTCGTGTCTAGAACCGTCTCTATAAACTGTTACTCCCTTTAGACCCAATTCGTGCGACAAAAGATAAGCTGCCTTTATGTCCTCAACTGTAACGTCGGATGGCATGTTAATAGTCTTTGCGATTGCATTGCTGATCCATTTCTGCCAAACCGCCTGAGCCATCAGATGATCAGTCCAATGTACATCAATAGCAGTTACAAATATTTTCTGTAATCTTTCTGGAATTTCAGGCAGTCCTCTCACAGATCCATAATTATTAGCAATTTTTGTCAAAATTTCATCATTATACAATCCATTTTCTTTCAGTACATTCTCGAATATCCTATTTGTATAGAAGAATCTCCCGACAGTAACCCGTTTTTCAAAGACTAGTGCAAAAACTGGTTCAACGCCATTTGAAGTGTCAGCAATCATTGACAATGTACCTGTAGGAGCAATTGTAGTTGTCCATGAGTTTCTAATTCCATATTTTTCTATTTTCTCAAATAACGAATCCCAGTCGTATGAGTGAAGCCGCTTCGGAATTTCATAGTATCCACCTACTGGTATCATTTTTCCCTCAACATAATCAGTCTGATTGAATAATGGAAAAGCTCCCCTTGCTTTGGCTATAGCAACGCTTTCTTCCATACTATAATAAGAAAGTGCTTCAGCTAGTTTATTCATAAACTCATACCCTTCTTTTGAATTGTATGAGATTTCTAGGGTGAATAATAGATCAGCAATACCCATTATCCCGAGTCCAATTCTCCTTGTTAATAACGTATTGCGTTCAATCTCTTCAACAGGATACTTATTCATATCTATAACATTATCTAACAATCTAGTAGAGAGACGTATCGCTTGCTCATAACGCTGCCAGTCAAATTCATATTTTCCATCAATATTTCGCTTTACAAAATTGGCCAAGTTAATGGATCCTAAATTACAGGACTCGTATGGATAAAGTGATTGTTCGCCACAGGGATTTGTTGCTCTAAGGGGTCCTTCTTTTACGTTTATACAGGGATTATATTTGTTGATATTGTCAAAAAATATGACGCCTGGTTCAGCGCTTTTCCAAGCGCTGAATGTAATTAGGTCTAGAAGCTGGTGCGAATCAATCTGCTTGATCGGTTCATTAGTGGTCGGATTTTTAAGGGTGTATTTGTGATTATTTTCGTTAATTATCGATTCCCAGAAATCATTCCAAATTCCAACGCTTACATTAAAGTTTTCAAATATCCCTGGCTTGGTTTTAGCAGTGACGAACTTTTCAATATCAGGATGCCATGATTCCATTATTCCCATGTTTGCTCCCCTTCTTTTTCCGCCTTGCTTTACCACATCCGTGATTGTGTCGATAATCCTCATAAATGAAATCGGCCCCGAAGCAACGCCAGAAGTCGATGCGACTATATCACCTTCAGGACGAAGATTAGAATAGTTAATACCAACTCCTCCTCCTGATTTGAATATCATTGCAGCATCAGTTGAAGATTTCATTATCTCTGACATGTCGTCTTTCATATCCAATACAAAACATGCAGAGAGTTGACCAAGTCTTGCCCCAGCATTCATAAGAGTAGGCGTATTTGGTAGAAAGTCCTTTGATACCATCAAGTTATAATATTCAGTAATCCTATCGGAATACTTTGACAAGCTTCCTTCGGCAATCAATCGTAAAAGATCTTTAAAGCTAGTTTTCATATATCCGATTTTTGCCAATTGAACGTAATGTCTAATCATTGATTCAAAGTGGTATTTATTAAGGTAGTAATTGCCGATTTTTAATTTCATGTGAAAATCATCTATTTTTTTGTAATATTCCTCAGCCTCGGTGATATTTTGCACAACGACATCGCCATGAGTGTACAATTCCGTATCGTGAAGTATGTCAGGGATTGTTACCAGAATAGCGACTCTTTCAAAAAGTGAATTCGGATCTTCGATTATTTCATTATTATTATCCCTTAGCAAGTAGCGTGAAGCCAAAACTCTAAGAGAATTAATATCGAGGGACTTATCCACTTCATCGAGGTCTTTCTTATTTAAAATTTTCTTCTTTTCATCTCTGATCTTGCGCCGTTCGTGTCTGTAAAGTATGTATGCCTTAGCGGTCTCTGAAAGTCCCTCTTCAATTAAGATAGACTCAACCATGTCCTGGACATCTTCGACACTGGGAACTCGATTGGTATCAAAAATAGAAAACTGTTGATCCATTTTTTGTACAACTTTCTCTGATAATCTTTCAGCCAGACTGTAATCTGCTTTACCTGCTGCCATTAATGCTTTGTAGATGGCATTTGAAATCTTCGAGTTATTAAAATCAACTAACCCTTTATCCCTCTTTCTAATTTGTGCTATCGGTTTTTTGTTTTTGCTTGAAGAATCATCAATCTCAGTAATTTCTTTTGCCATAACGCATTATACAGCTAGCCATTAGCTTAAAAATATTATCTTACTAAAAAATAATGTAATGAAGGTTTAAACTATTTGATACAGGGCCATTATATTTGTCAGAGCCTTAGAGAGGTTGAGGAAAATTATTTCGAGGTAAAGTCCAAACTCTTAATGCTCATTATTTCAATAGTTTCGATTTTAGCTTTACTGTCCGAAGTTTGTTCTAAGGCGCGGATTGAATAATTTAATTTACGTTATTTGGGAACGCCAGATAGAAGATGCTGAATGAAAGCACATAGTATGGAAGTTCTATTTACCATCCGTTGTTGACACAAATATAACTATCTCTTAGACTAAAGCGCGAAACCTCAACTCTAAGAGACTTCTAGACTTCTGCAACTTATAGACTCCATTTGTATCGAGTTTTGCCGATTTAGATAACAAGAGTTGTCTCAGCCGTGTGATTCAGAACTACTTTCTTACAAAATTAGTGGATCCACAGCTACTACATGCTTCAGATGCTATGGATATTTTTGCACCACAAGCACTACAAACTTTGTTATTGTAAATTGGTCTGAAAAAATTAAATTCATATGATTTGTTAATACAATCCATCAATTCACTATCCGTAAGATCGCTTACGTCAACATTAAGTGAAGCTCCACCATTGAGTAATCTATCAATTGAATTACTTGATTCTATGACAGAACCGGCGGTACTTGAAAGCAAATCCCTTCCACTTATAAGAAGACCCTGTGAGTAAGATTTTATCATCATTTCACCGCTGACTTGACGATACAGATTTCCATACTTTTCTGAGTCGAGGGAAGCTAATCTTGTATCACTATCATCTGTAATCATGGCGATTCTTAGCGAGTCATCTCCAACTTGCTTTCCTTGATCTGAAGCCACTTCAACAGCAGTTTGTAATACCTTTTGAATTATTTCTTCACCGTCAAATTCATGTCCTAGGATATTATTTACGGACTCCCTCATACCAGTTAAATTAATTACTAGATTCATTCTGCTTAAGTGCATCATTTGTGTTATGTTGGCCAATGCAGGAAGCATTTCTCTTCGCATCATTTCCAAAATGGAATTTTTTCTGGACAGTAGTACTGAAATGGCTGGTTTTATCATTAGCGCCAACCTAGCTCTGAAATAGGTTTCATCTTTATTAGACTGATAAGCTAATCTGGGTAGATTTATTGCTAAAGACTGTAAGCTTAGGATCGAATTAGATTTCTCATCAATTTCATTCTTTACTAAACCTGTATTACTTCTGTAATTCTTTGATATGGACAAAATTCCCCCATGTTTAACAATATCGCCTATCAGCTCCAAATTTCTCTTCAGCGAATCGTGATCATTACCAACTAAAGATAACCCAATTGTGGGAGTCGGAGTATAATCTAAATATCTAATATAAGCCTGCAAAATGGATGTAATAAATGAGCTTCCATCAAGTGAGAGTGGTAAAGTAATTACTGGAAACTCCGATGACGAATATGACCGTGATATGGACGATGAAATAAATGCTTTCGAAAAAACGGATTCTATGCCCTCATTATTCTGAAACTTCTTTGAAATTGAAGATATAAAATTTTCAAGTATTATCTCCCTCGAAGCCTCTCTGCTCAACACTGAAATCAATATTGGAAGAGCTACTGTAACATCTTCAAGTGTTTCAATTGGTTTGAGTCTTGAGACATTCAAATACTTCCCTTTAAGGTTCAAACCATTTTCAATAATATCCCTAGTATCAATAAAAACAGTATCAGGCATCAAATTCCAGAGTCCGGTGTTCGAAATATTTAGTTCCCCAGCAAGATGCATATCAGTTATGTCTTTCGGTAAAACGTTGAACAGTAGGTTTTCGGAAAAAACTGCAAGAGATGTTTCCGACAAAATTCCCTCAATCCCATTTTTGCTATAAATAGGATTGTTAAACATATCTGAGATATCGGATCCAGGAAGTCCCAATCTAGCAAGTTTTGATCTAAATTCTTCATAGCCGTGTTCGATTAAAATTGAATTCACCGTTTCTCTAATGAGCGAGGAGGTGAGATAGACGGTTTGAAATTTGTAAACTTTGTTTTCAACTTCCTCTGTAATCTTATGTGCCTGTTCAAGAGGCATATTCGCCTCCCTAACTAGTGATTGAGTTATCCTATTAGAATTAAATTCTTCAATAGAATGTCTAGAAGTTCGTACATACATTTTTCCGCTTTCAACTATCGATCTCTCCTCAATTTGCCTTGCCAGACTCAGGACTAATTTTCCAAGATTGGTAATTGTATATCTTCTTTCTGCCTTATTTAATGCAACAAGTGATTGTCTCAAGAGCTTCCTCAAATGGTAAGCAAATTTACCAGACTCTTTTTTGGATTTAAAACCAGCCAATGATTTTAATTCTGAGTAAGTTAAAGGTCCCTTGGAATTTAAAATACGAAGTATATCGATCCTGTTAGGGCTTGCCATAACAGAAAAAATCATCCTAACTCTTTTTGCTGCCTGTAAAATTCCACTAGGTTTAGTTTCAGTTTGAGTTAAAAGATCATGGCTCGCCTCTATCTCCATCTCACCCGATATTATCCTGAGATAATTTAAAATTGGGTCGTAAATAGTTATTGACTAACAGTACAAAACAATTTACCTTCAGGATTTTAGAAAATCAAATTTATATCATAACTTCGTTTTCCTCTACTAGAGATTCGAAATCATTTCTGTTTTTAGTTACATTAATTGTCGCAGGTATGTCGGGTAACTTTTGTCTTGTCTCCTCTTCAACATTTTGTTCAACTTCACTTAATATTTTGAGGGCATCGTCATCAACAGGTATTGTCATTTTTACCTCAGTATTAACATTGTAATTTAGTATTTCAGATGAAGCGTTTGTAACATCCTTCAACATCTCATTCGCCCTGGGTATTACCGTTGAAATATCTTTTTCAATGTCCTTTATCAAATCTATTGTTGGATTTATAGTATTTATTATAACAGCAAATTCGCCAATTATGCTGGAGCGAAGAGCTACGACTTCAAGAGACATCACCATGTTTTTTGTGGTTTGTTTAATTCTGTGTATATTTACAAGTTCATTAGCTAGTGCCTTGGCACGGACATTGTTACCTACTTTGATGTTTTGGACAATTTGTTTTTTAAAATCAATATCCATCATGTCAAATTTTTTTGAGAGCTTATTCAACTTTGTAATTTGATTACTAATAACTTGAGCAGCATTGGACAAATCAATTTGAAATTCTGAATTATGCTGCATAAAAAAAATATAGTGACGGATGAATGTAAAAATAATTGTCAGTGTCTATAAACAAAAGAGTAACATAAAGCTAATCTAAAAAATTTCTAGTATATGATCAAATCTTGCAGAACAAGATGATGTGTGAAAATGAATGCTTTTTCGAATGCAATTCTTTCCTTAAAAAATAATGACTGTTAGTCGCCCTGCTTTTCTAAAGTTAGTCCGTGCTTTTCATCGTAACCTTTTACCCTGACAATTGAGCCTATAGGTAGCTCGGCTGGTACTTTAATCCCTGGCAAAAACCCCGAAGCTGAAATTGGAGCATCGTTCAGCTTGAAAACTACCCATGCGTATGAGCTTATATCATCAAAACCTTCAGGAACGACCGATTGAATGGTATGCGTAACGACTGTGCCGATGCCTGGAAACTCAACAAACTCAAACTCGCTTTTAGAGCAGACACTACAGTAGTACATAGTTTCAAGCATTATTTTTCCGCAATTCTTACACTTGTTAGCCAGAATTCGCCCACTTTTAGCTGTTTGAATAAATCTTTCATGCGTACTTTGACTTTTTTCCAATGTGTCTTACACCAAACTTACACTTTTTGGAAAATGTGAACTGCCGCACTTGCCCCAGTTGCACCAAAGTTGTGCGTTAGTGCTATTTCGGCATCTTTTATGGACCTGTTCCCAGCTGCACCTGTGAATTGATCGAAAACTTCGACAACTTGCCCTATACCCGTCGCACCAATAGGATGTCCTTTGGATTTGAGTCCTCCTGACGGATTGATAGGAATTTCTCCATTCCTTTGAGTTATGCCTTCCCTTGCAGCAATCCCTCCCATGCCCTTTTTAAAAAATCCTAAATCCTCTATGTCGATTATTTCTGCAATAGTAAAGCAATCATGAACTTCAGCAAAATCAATATCCTTTGGTGTGACTCCTGCCATCTTGTATGCTTGGTTTGCCGCAATTATTGTACTTGGGATAGTTGTGATGTCCTCCCTTGACTGTACGGCGGCAGGCGATCCACCCCTACCGGATCCAATAACCTTTACATAATTGTTACCAACCTTCTTGGCAAAATCTTCAGTACATAGAATAACAGCTGATGCACCATCAGAAAATGGACAACAATCATAGATCTTTAACGGAGATGCTACAACTGGTGAGTTCAAGACATCATCTACTGTTATTGTTTTTCTGATGTGGGCCTTTGGATTTAATAATCCATTTTCGTGATTCTTAACTGCAACATACGCCAAATCCTCTTCAGTCGCTTTGTGTTTAGTCAAATAAGCTCTAGCAATAGAAGCGAACAGCCCTGGGAACGAGGCACCATTTCCACCTTCATAAAAGAAATCAGAACAATATGAAAAGAGTGTGGTACTCAAAGTAGTTCCAGTATGTGTTACTTTTTCTACACCAACTGCCAAAACACAATCATAAAAGCCCGCGGCAACATTTGCGTAAGCCTCTCTGAACATTACCGAACCTGACCCACAAGCAGATTCGATCGTTAGACCTGGTATGTGAGGAATTCCGAGATTGCTCATTAATACTGGGGCCATATGTACCTGCTTATCAGCTACGCCAAATACATTCGATATATAACCTGCCTGGATATCCTTTGGCGTAATCCCTGCCGATTCAATCGCGTTTTTTGCCGCATCCAATCCCAGCTCAATAATACTTTCGCTTAGTTTACCATATTTTGTACTTCCAGCTCCAAGAACGCACACATTGTTTACCATTTATATAAAAAATATCAATTGAGAATATAAAAATGTTCGAGAATGCCCAGCGCTGAAGGGAAATTTCGAAGATTTCTTGCTCATCTCAGCCTCCAATCCGTGATCGGGCTGGTGATTTGACCACCCCAAAATCTAAATTCCAATTCTACATGTTCAATTTTAATTGCCAATAAAAGCTCAAGAGCTGATCTCGGAACAATACAGCCTTGTGATTTGCGAAAAACCACTCGCGGCAAAAAGGATTTCTCAGGTATTAGGATCTAAGAGAATGATAAAGAAAGAACTTGCCACTGGTGTCGTAATTTTTGATATAATTACAAATACAGGTGAACGATTTATTGTCTGCTCAGCACTGGGACATTTATATAATTTATTTCCAGTTGAAAAAAATCGAAAAAACTATCCTATCTATGACGTAATTTGGTCTCCACGACATTCGGCTATTGTTAGAGAAAAAAGAAGAATTACGCAAACATTGAAAGTCATAGAAGATTTTTCAAAGGCTGCTACGAGGTTTATACATGCTTGTGATTACGATCTTGAGGGAGAGCTTATTGGTTACAACATTCTGCAATATGCTTGTAACAATAAATATGATGTTTCGAAGAGAGCCAAATTTTCCTCCCTTACTAACTCAGAAATAAATCAATCATTTAATAATTTACAAGATACCAATATCAGAATTGCTGATGCAGCAAAGGCTAGACACTTAACGGATTTTATTTTTGGCATTAACCTATCCAGGGCACTGGTAAATTGCCTGAACGATTCCATCCAAAGTGACCAATATCACAACTTAACCATGGGGAGGGTACAAGGCCCTACCCTTGGATTCGTTGTAAACAGAGAGATAAAGGTTAGAAGCCACATACCAGATCCACTATGGCATATTAGTGGAAAATTCGATGACGGTTGTTCTATTTTTAAAGCTAATTTGAAATCTGCTGTTCATAAATCTTCAGATATAGAAAAAATACTAACAAGCTGTCAAAATGAAATGGGTGTTGTAAATCAATTGATTCAGCGCAACAAGAAGCTTGCTCCTCCCACGCCTTTCAATCTTACCAATTTACAAAAAGAAGCTTATAGAATTTTCAAAATGCCCCCTATCACAACCCTCTTCGTCTCAGAATCTCTCTACCTTGCGGGGTTAATTTCTTATCCTCGTACCTCTAGTCAAAAGCTTCCTCCATCCATAGGATATAAGAAAATTCTTGAACAATTAAGGATAAACCATTTCAAGCATAATGAAAATATTATAAAAGACTTACTAAAAGCAAAATATTTAGTTCCCAACCAAGGTAATGAAGGAGATCCTGCCCATCCAGCGATTTATCCTACGGGTATTAAAGAAAAAAAACTTAACCTTAATCAGCACAGAATTTTGGATCTAATTATTAAGAGATTTTTATCTTCTTTTGGAATTACTGCTATTATAAAATTCAGTGAAGTAAGTATCAACGTGAATGGACATCAATTTAATGCTGAAGGGGATAAGATCTTAAATTATGGTTGGACTCTAATTTATGAGCCTTATTTTACTGTCAAAGATTCTTCTCTACCCGAACTCAAAATTGGTGAAGCTGTAAGACTGAGAGAAGTCACTGTAATGGATGATTTTACACGACCACCTTCCAGATATAATCAAGTGAGTCTTTTGGAAAAAATGGAATCTGAGTTCATTGGAACAAAATCCACCAGAGCTGAAATAATCAGTTTGTTAATTAAGCGAAAATACATAACTCAAGACAAAGTAGTCCTGGAAGCCACGGAATTGGGTCTTACTGTATTTGACACCATGAAGAAATTTGCTTCTGAAATTGTTTCAACGAAATTAACTAACTTTCTAGAGGCCAGCATTAAAAGTATAGAGGATGGGGAGCTCGACTTTAACGATCTTCAAAAATATTTAGAGAAATCATTGGTTAGTCCTTTAAACAAGATCAAAAAAAACGCATTAGCAATTGGTGATGAAATAAAAAATGTATTGACTTATTTAGAGAATCCAATGGCAATTGGAAAATGCCCAAAATGTGAAAACGGAGAATTGATATTGATTAGATCACGGAAGTCCAATAAACGTTTTATTGCCTGTTCTAATTATCGAATGACGGGTTGTAATGCTATTGCATCCGTCCCTCAAAAGGGTTCCATTAAAAGGAATAATACTTATTGCTCATGTGGATGGCCGGTCTTAAGGGTTATCTTTGCGACAAAAAAATCGTGGAGAATTTGTGCAAATAGATACTGTCCTGAAAATCGGTATAACTAAATTAATTATGATTATGCAGATTCAAATACATCGACATAATTTTTATACACATCAGTTCTTCTATTTTTTAACAGCGGGAGCTTACTCCTTATAGTATCTATCCTTGAGTTGTCGATGTCTATAAATTGCATGCCTTCTCGATTTTCCATATCCACAAGGGTTGTACCATATGGATCAATAACCATACTATGACCACAATAAATATTGCCTAGCTGATCCGGTGCTATTACATAAACTCCATTTTCAATTGCTCTTGCTTTCAACATTATTTGCCAGTGCTCTTGCTTCATAAATCCAGCCACCCAAGCTGATGGACACACCAATATCTGTGCACCATTAATAGTTAGAATTCGACAAATTTCAGGAAACCTCACATCATAACATATTAGTAGCCCGAGTTTTTCACCAGAAGTTATTGTTGGTTTTTCGATGGCATTACCTGCCACTAGCTTCTTAGATTCCTTGAAACCCAGAGCATCGTACAAATGAACTTTCCTATATACCGATTCTAATTTTCCTCGCTCATTAATTATAACTGCAGTATCGAAGACTTTATGATTCCGTTTATTGGTATTGTTAATTTCATATATTGTTGCGATTACATTTATCTTGTTTCTTCTGGCAGAGTTAGACAACATTGAGATGAAGTTACCATCTATTTTTTCTGCAATTTTGTGCAGTCCTTCAGGTTTTTGTTCAGCCGGAGAGTAAGCCATTTGAAATTCTGGAAAACAGATTAATTGTGCGTTGTCCTTGACTGCATCATCGATTAATCTTAATGAATAGGCCAAATTTTGCTCCTTATTAACCGATGATTTCATTTGGACTAAAGCAACTCTAAATTTCCTCTTCATCTAGCTAACCATTCAGCCTAAAATGAAGATTTTCCTAATCTCCGTACTTGTGAACAAAAATTACTCAATCCTTTTCTGCAGAATAAGCTTGTTTCTTTTGAGAATATCCTCGTTCTTCTAAAAAATCCCAATTTTTGCCACATATAACACAAGTAATACGATTTTCATTTTTGAATAATTCCAACTCATAATGGCTACAACGGATTTGGTACTCTTTTTTCATGGAATCCATTTCCCTTAGAGAGTCCACATGTCTCACAGAATTTTCCGTCATACAGTGAAATAATTGATTTGGTTACTTTTATCTTTGGTTTTTAACTTTTCTAACTGGTCGTGATTCGAGCAGTTTGTCATTTAAAAAGAGAATAAATTATTAGGAAATTCAGTAAATTTGATAAGCGCCGCAGAACATAACTTTTTCATGAAGAAATGTCCAATATGCGGTTGCACACAACACAAGTTATTCGGTTGCGCAAGACACTGGTTACGCCATACAAGAAGTACTGACGGCTCTTGTGTGGAAAAGTAAACTTGATTATTTTATTTCGTATAGTGCTATAGATAGTTTCAGTGCCATAGTATCATCTGTTTTTTCTGCTAGTGGTAATATGTATTTCTGAGTTTCTTCCTTATATCTCAGTGCCTTTTCCTTCTTTATGTCGTTTTTCAAGAACCGTGCATTGTCCAATCGGTCTGCTAGTTTTATAAATCTAGACATTTTTGGACTTTTTGAAATATTTTCAAAATATTTGACAAGTAATTTTTCTCTGTTCTCTTCATTTGTTTTTGGTTCGGTCAAGGTATTGATAGTCGCGTAAACGTTTTCTCCAAAATTTGATTTCAAATACTCAATAATTTCACTGTCATCTTTACTTTTTTCCATAGTTTCATGTAAAATAGCTGCACAAATTGTATCTGCGTCATGAACCTTTAACTCGTCCGATATTATTAATGCCACCTTCATAGCATGATTGATGTAAGGTTCATGACTTTCATTCCTAAACATTCCTGAATATACGTTAGCAGCAAAGCTAAAGGCTTTTGTAATCTTCACAACATCATTTAGGTTATCTCCAAATGGTTGAATTAACCTAGTAAATGCCACTTTTGTAAAGTTATTCAAATTCCATTGCATTTTTATTCACTTAATTAACTAGTCAATTATTTTTAAATAGTTTCGCAAGTCTGATCAATGAGTCTATTCAATTCTTATTCCCCAATAACTTGTATAACTTCTATAGGATGTCCAAAATTGAAATAAGCGAATTTGAGTGGTATTTCAGAGATTTTTTGTTCAAAAATCATTCAAAAGGTATAATGCAATTGGTAGCTGAAACAATTCCAAATAACATGATACAAACTTACCTTAGGTATAGAAATTCAAATCCAGCATATATTTCCTCAATTTTAGAAATCGTTTTGGAAAATCTGATCTCGTCCAAATTTGTAGAACGAAGTGATCGATTTGTTGGACTAAGAGAAGGGGTAATTCGCTTCCAATGTAATAAATGCTATTACATATGCTATCTTGGAAATTTGGAGTCTAGGAACTGCCTAAGATGCAAAAGCAATGAGTTAGACACATTTCCAAAAAAACATTTACCTTGAAAATCTCATTTTCCATGACTTGTGTTCAATCAACCATCTTTAAATTCAGCGCAACGTAGAATGAAAAAAGTACCCTTCTTCTATCAGGAAATAACTATTGAAACTCATATATAGAACTTTAAGAAACATTCCTAGTTGAAAAAATGTCAGCTTTAACCATAAGAAAGTTTTATGAAGAAATACTTCAATTTGTCGGAAAAAAAGTTTCCGTAGAGACGACCTATGAGAAAAATTATAGCGGAATATTAACCGCTATCGACGAAAAATTGAATACTGTTTTAGAAAATATAGAAGGCCAAGGAATATTGAGAATCATCATAAATGGTTCATTTCTGAAAGAAATAAAGCTTTTGGAAAAACCTTTTGATCTTAAGGGTCTGGCAGATCGTCTCTCTAGGGTGTTCCCCGGTCTCGTAAAAATCAGAGATGATGTGAATGCAATAATTGTGATGGATAAGATCAAGGTGACTGAACACGGTGTTGAAGAAGGCACTGGCTTATCTGCTGATAGGGTTAAATCAATATATGAAGAATTCATGAGGGAGTTCAAGAAGTAATTTTGTTATTTGAGGTCAGATATTCTGACCTAGCAGGAAGGATAGGAAAAATCAAAACTCCCAGCGGCACTTTTGAGACGCCTGCTTTTATCCCTGTTATACATCCTGTTTCACAATCTGTAGACATAGAATTTTTAAAGAGACTAGGTTTTGAAGCTGTTATTACGAATGCATATATCACATTAAAACGATATGGAGATTCTGCAAGAGAAAAGGGCATTCATAAATTAATAAATTTTAATGGTCCAATAATGACAGATTCCGGTGGGTACCAAGTACTCGAATATGGTACTATCGAATCAGAGCCTTCATTTATAGCACAATTTGAGAATGATATTCAAAGTGATATTTGTGTACCTCTAGATAAGCCAACAGGGTATGGACTGAGTTATAGACTAGCTGAAAAGTATGTGAATGAAACAATCAGAAATTCTCAAGAAACATTGAATCTAATCAAAAGTAACAATAATCGTAATTCTGTTTGGGTAGGTCCAGTTCAGGGCGCTGAACATCTTGATCTAGTCAAGAGATCTGCAGAATCACTTGACGCTATGGGATATGAAATGTTGGCTCTTGGGAGCCCTGTCCAATTATTAGAATCATACGAATTCGCAGTTTTAGCTGACATGATTGCAACTCTCAAGTCAACCGTTATGTCCAAACCCATACATCTGTTTGGAGCTGGACATCCTTTAACGATACCGTTGGCAGTAGCGTTGGGTTGTGATACTTTTGATTCTGCATCATATATGCTGTATGCGAGAGATTATAGGTACATGCATCCAAATGGTACTTCAAGATTGGATAAATTGGCATATCTTGCGTGTCAGTGTCCAATTTGTGTAAATATGAAGGCTAAAGAATTTGTTAGCCTTGAGCATGATGAGAAGGTTGACAAATTGGCTAAACACAATCTCTACGTATTGAGATCAGAAGTTCTATCCGTAAAACAAGCTATCTTGGAAGGACGACTTTGGGAATATGTAGCGCAAAAAGCAAGAGCTCATCCCAAATTAATGGATGCCTTTAAATTATTCATGAATTACAAACACTTGGAAGATGGTACGCCTTTCTTTAAGAAGAAGGCAATCTTTTTTGCGGAATCAATTGACCAATATCGACCAGAAGCTTCCAGAATAAGAAAGATTTTCAGCTCTTTTAAAACTAATAAGAAAAAGGTCGTCCTATTTCCTGATACTCAAATTTCTCCATTTTATTGTTCCCAAGAATATTTCAGATTATCAAAGAAATATTCAGATTATCAAATTTGTGCATATAATCCTTTCATAGGTATCATTCCAACTGAACTCTCGGATATCTATCCCACCGCTCACAATTTGATACCCAAGAATGAATTTAATTACAACAGTAGTAATGACTACCCAACATTTGTTAGTTCATTAGAAGAATTCCTATCAAGTAATTTTTCAAATGAAGTAATAATTGTTGCGGACGATTTCATGCAAGGGATAATGGACAGGATGCAGATTATATCTAAAAAACTAAAAATCATCAAATATAGCGATGAGGTATAAGAAGTACCTTAATGTATCACGTACTCACCTGTCTTGTAAATTCGCGTTGCAGTCGAGATTCTAGCTTAAATATTAGAAATAGTTTAGATAAATAAATGACAGTTGATTATGAATTCATTTATACTTTTTGTGAAGAGTTATTAAATTTAGATATGTCGCTTCGATGGATTGGTATTTCAAATAAATACGGCGTTTTGATTAATGTTGAACAACGTCAAGGATTACAACCATTAATGTCTGAAGAGGAAAGTGAAGAGTATGCTGCCGCTGCGATCTCAAGATACAGGACTAGGGTTAAATTTCAACCGAAAATTGGAAAATTAAATTACGCGGTGGGTAGATATGAGAACGTCACCAGAGTTACTATCCCCATCAGCAATGACTATTTTGTCCTCTTAACAGTTGATAAGGAGATAAATTACGACGACATAATTCTGAAAAAGATTATTCCATTTATCGAGAAGAATAAGAGCAAGTTTGTTTCTGAAAATTCAAGTGATTGATTGTCCTGTGAATCTCTAAATAATATTGAATGTTATTGCTTGATGTCATTCACAAAACTCTTGTAAATTGATAGGGCTTCTTCCTCGCTTTTTGCGCCGACAATTGTGGCTGCACCACTGGTCATAAAGCTTATTGAAAGATTATCGGAATTACTACTTATCACCGTTAACCCTAATTCTCCTTTAGTCTTAATCCTATATCCCAACCTTTCTGCACTTTTTTCAACTCCATTAAGATTTAGCGTTATCGAATTTTCCGCAGGTGTGACAGTATATGTTCTCTTTCCGCGGTCACGACCACATAGTTCTTCAATTATTAGTTGCTTTATTTCCAACTGGTCATTATCTATTCTTTTTGTTCCACAAGAAGGACATTCGGCTTGTCTAAATACCGGAACTTTTTCTAGGGATAGATCATTCAAATCAATATACAAGAGCTTATTTTCAAGGGTTGGTCTTTCTCCTAGAACAATCTTGACTACTTCAGAAACTTGAATACCGCCGACTAGATATAAGATTGATGGATGCACACCTTCAGTACTACAAGTAGGCATGTCGTCCTCGGCTAATGCAGGGAATATACATCTTAAACAGGCTGTTTTATTTGGAATGATTGTGCAAATTGAACCTAACATTCCAAGGGCACCCGCATAAATAAGAGGAATATTCAATTTAATGCATGCGTCGTTAAGTGCATACCTGGCATCTATACTATCTAAAGCATCCACGACTATATCAAACCCTTTAACTATGTTCTCAGCGGTATATTTAGTAACAGAATTTGGAAGTGCTTCGATCTGAACACTTGAATTTATTTTTTCAAGTCTTGCTTTCGCTGCTTCTACTTTTACTCTGCCTATGTCCTCTTCTGTGTAAAGGTGTTGCCTATGTAAATTAGATATTTCTATAATATCTCTGTCTACTATCTTCAGCTTTCCGATACCCATCGCAGTCAATTGTGTAACCACAGGATTGCCTATACCTCCAACCCCGACAACGCACACTTTTGCCTTTCTAAGTTTTTCTAAACCGACGAACCCTATTTCATCAAGCATTATTTGTCTAGAGTATCGTTGCAAATCTTCGTTCTTCAAATCAGAACCACCTGCTACTGCAGGAAGAATATAAATGGAATCCCCATTGTTAAGCTTCGTGGCCATCCCGTCATTACTGAAGCGCATATTTTTTCCGTTTATGTAAATGTTAATTAATGACCTTGGTTTCCCATTCAAATCCAAAACTTTCCGCTTAAAATCTTCTCCTAGCTGATCTGTTACTTTGATAAATGCATCTTGCAAATCTGTTGCATCAATTGAGATCTTTTTTTCACCGCTACCTTTCGTAAGAACAGATGGGATAATGAATTCGATACTTGTCATCCTACTCAACCCTGACTATGTAATCATCGCCGATACGGTTTGAACATCTGGTTTAACAATGTCAACTTTAGGCAAGGCACTTATTATTGCCTCGGTAGATTTCAACCCGTTACCGGTAACGTAACAAACCACTTTTTCACCTTTGTCAATAAATCCATCGTTGACTAATTTTTTGAGTACGGCAATAGAAACACCGCCTGCAGGTTCAGTAAAAATGCCTTCAGTTTTAGCTAGTGCCATAATTCCATCAACAATTTCATCATTAGTAGCTTCTTCAGCTATACCGCCGTACTGTTTCAACCTTTTTAACACATAAACCCCGTCACCCGGATCCCCGATAGCTAAACTCTTTGCTATAGTATCCGGTCTTTCTACAGGAACTATTTCTTGACTACTTTTCTTAAAAGCATCTACTATTGGAGCGCAACCATGAGGTTGTGCTGCTGTTATCTTTAGATTTGAGACGTCCCCTACAAGTCCTATCTCATGCAACTCTTCGAATCCTTTACAAATTGCATTTAGCATTGCACCACTACCAACAGGTATGATTAGATGATCTGGAAGTTCCCAATTAAGTTGTTCAGCTACTTCAAATGCCAAAGTCTTCGAACCTTCCACATAATATGGTCTCATATTAATATTTACAATTCCTATGCCTTTTGAATCACCTATTATTGAGGCAACCCTATTGGCATCGTCATAAGTCCCTTCTACAGCAACAAATTTTGCACCATAAGATAATGCTTGCGCAATCTTGACTTTTTCGATATCAGAGGGCGCAAAAATAAAACATGGTAAATGTGCTTTAGCCGCATGAGCGGCCGTTGCAGAGGCTAAGTTTCCGGTCGATGCACATCCTACCGCTGTAAGTTTGATCTCTTTTGATTTTGAAATGGCGACGCCTGCAGGTCTGTCTTTGAATGAAAAGGTGGGATTTACAGAATCGTTCTTTATGAAGAGATTCTTTAGGTCTCCGATATGTGCCCCTAATTCTTCCGCAGATTGCAGGGGCGTAAAACCAGCATGAATATTCACTATGCAGTTCTTATCTGCAATCGGCAAGAGCTCAAAATAGCGCCAATATGTTTTATCTTGTCTCGCCGAAAATGTGTCTCTACTTATATCGGGTGGAACATCGTATTTAACATCTAGAGGACCGAAACATTCTTCACAAATGTACTTGAATATTGGAGAATATTCAGCGCCGCACTCTCTGCACTTTAGAAATCGGATAGAACCCATATATACTCAATCTCAACAATTGTTTAGTAATAAATTTCACTAATAGCAATATTAGTATTACTTAATTTTTTTACCTAAAAATTTCATGATTAATAAAATATCGACTGTGACAAATTTTGCAACTATCTAGAATTCGGTATAATTATTACATAATTCTAGGAGTAAGTTATCAATTTTATTGAGGATATAATTTGTTGTGAAAACATGACCTATTTCCAGTATGACAGGCTGGATTTTTTGAATCCACCAGGTAAATTACCGAGTCATGATCACAATCAACCAAGATATCCTTCACTTCTTGAATATTTCCGGATTCTTCGCCTTTCATCCAGAGCTTTTTACGAGAGATGCTCCAGAACCAGGCATTTCCTGTCTTGACTGTATTTTCTATTGCAATTCTATTTGCATAGGCAAGCATCAAAATATCTTTAGTTTTAATATCTTGAACGACGACTGGTATGAAGCCATTCCTCTTCACAAAATCAAGTTTATTTATGAATTTATCGTGGATTTTCACAAGCATTCGTTATATTAACCTGCAAGATAAGTTGTTATGCATTGAATATAAGTCTAGCACTTTATGTGGCTCGGATCGTTCTTTTGTAACAGGACAATATAGACACTACAGACTGGCTTGATTTATTCAGTTTTCAGCGTGATTGATAATTCTTTCTCAAAAAAAAATACAACTTCAAATTGATGTCCTGATGTTTTATACCATGGAGCAAAACTTCCAGATCGTCTAAAGTTATTAAATTCTGACTGCAAAATCATCGGTCTCATAGTTGGTAAATATATATTGAACGAATTATTTTTGATGGTCAATTTTTTAGTTACAAGAATAACTCAAGGATTACTATAGGCTAATAATAAAGTCGTGAATTTTCAAAGTAATCAAATTTATCTTGTGAGAAAACTAATTTCTTGTGACAGCTATCGCACAAAAAATAGATTTTATTTGCAGCTAATTCTTTTCCACAAACACTGCAAAACTTTTTCAATATTCTCAAATCTTAAATACCCATTATAAATTTACCCCTTTTTAAGAAAAATCATATCCATGTCAAAACGATGACTTGTGTTTTACTATCATAGTTCAATAGTTTAATGTGAAAGAATAAAGTAGAAGAATTTGGAACTTATTTTAGCTATTCATTTTTGGTCTTCTTTTAACTTATTGATTTTCATTTTTATAAGATCAAAACCTTGTTGCCAAAAGGAGGAATCACTGATATTGAATCCAGATTCACTGAGTAATGCTTCTGGCTTTTCTGATCCTCCTGCCGATAGTATCTTGATGTATTTTGAAATAAAGGAATTGCCATCTTCTAAATATTGCTGATAAAGTGAGAGCACAAGTAAATTTCCAAAAGAATAAGCATAGCAATAGAACGGAGTATGGAAAAAATGTGGAATATAAAGCCATTCCCATCTAAAATCGTTTGAAATGTGGATTGAATCTCCAAACTGTGCTTTTAAATTATTCACATAATATTCTGATATATTGTCAGTGGTAACATTCTGTTCTACTATATTTTTGTGGACTTCTATTTCAAAAATAGTAAAAAATGCCTGACGGATAATAGTTGCATACATATCATCAATTTGTTCCGCTAAGAAGATCTTTTTCTTTTCTCTATCCAATTTCTTGTATATTTCTTCGTTAAGAAGCATCTCTCCAAAAACGGATGCAGTTTCAGCTAATGGAAGTGGAGCATGTGAAACCAAAATTGGCTTATCGTACGCAAACATGCCATGTATTGCATGCCCAAACTCATGGGCCATCGTCGAAACATCCCTCATCATACCGTTAAAATTTAATAGTACATAGGGAGTTCTTCTTGGAGAAACAGTATAACAAAAGGCTCCTCCTGTTTTTGCGTTTCTAATTTCAGAATCAATATGATTTTCCTTAAACAAGCGTTCCGTATAAGTCCCAAATCTTGAATCAAATTTATTAAAGGTATCTAGCACTAATTTTGTAGCATTCTTAAAACTAAATTTCTGGGTATTTTTGCTTGAAATAGGTGCGTAAAGATCATATCGTCTCAGTTTTTTGACACCAATTAATTTTGCTTTTTCCTTAAAGTAATCATGAAACATATTCACATTTTTCCTACAAACAGATAATAATGTCTCAATGGTAGTATCATCGATGTTATTATAGATATTTCTGACTGAAATTGGAGATTTGAATCCTCGAATGGAGATATTTTCATCTTTCCACTGAGTTACTAAATTCTGATAAATTTCTCCCAATACTCCACTATTTTTTTCATAGGTCTTGAATAATGCCTTATACGCAAATTCCCTCTCTTTTGCTTTTGGGCTCCTTATTAACGAAATAAGTTTTTCCTTATTTGTAAAAATCCTAATTACCTTCTTTTTTCCTCGTTTCCTAATCATAGTAAATTCGAAATTATTAGTCATTCTATCATAAATTTTAACAAGGGCACTTGGTCCAGTTACCTCGAGTGTATTGATAATTTTCTCTTCCGATTCATTCAGTGAATATCTTGCCAATAATCGTTTATGCTTTAGAAATTCTCTATAAACGGGAGAGGTACTCTCGATTAATCTTTGTGCATTATTCTCGTCAAGCTCCTTCTTAAACCACAAATCAAAAAATAAGATTTTGTTACTAATTTCGGAACTTAATTTTTCAGTTTGAAGTACTAGAGAAGCAGCTTCATTTGATGAGGTATCGGCTGCGTATTTAAGTTGGGCAAAACTATTCACGATGCTAAGATCCTCCAGAATACTTTCAATCTTATTTAGTAATCCTTCAAAA
>DATEFQ010000009.1:0-3798 GCA_035280585.1 Nitrososphaeraceae archaeon | reverse complement strand
TACCCACAGGTGTGGAATAATCGGGGAAATCAAGTTTCGTGTATTTTTTGCCCTTTAATTTTTTTAACAAAAGATTTGCTTGTGTAGTTTTTCCTGCCTTATCAATTCCCTCTATTACGATAATCTTACCTTTATGCAAATACATAGTTTGAAAAAAATCTCATAAATAAAAAGTATATTAAAATAAATTCAAATCATTGTCATACAAGATACTTGGGACGCATTTAGAATCACTTGCGTCAGTTTTTTACCGTTGTTAATTCAGGTCGACTTTACGGATCCATTTCATAAGTTTTCATTTATTCGTGGTAATCCAATTTATTCACCCACAATCAATATTCCCTTCGAAGTTTCCTTTCCAACCCGTGTCGGCTCGAACCTGAATTTTTCCATTTCCACAATCTCCTTGAATTGAAATATCTGCTTTTTTATCCAAACCGCAAATATTACTAGCTGTCTCTTTGCCTTCCAGATCATAACTATTTTTATCTATCTTGCCAGAATCAAGATATCCGCCATTACTGGCCTTGTCATGAGAAGAATCGGCGATAACGACCTCCCAACTTCCGTAAATAGGCCCATCCTTCTTAAACGCGCTGAAAGAGAGTTCGCCGTTGTTTGATTTTCCATCAGGGCAATTGATCGTACCATCTGCCTTTCCGGATGCATTTCCGGAGGTGTCTGTTCCATGAGCTAAATTGGTAACGGAAAACATCGCAATTAAAAAAAGAATTAACAATTTCGTTTTAAGTTGACCATCTAAATTCATGAATCTGACTTAAAAAGAAAATAATTTATATATTATGTAAAGCGATTCCAGATCATAAATAGGAAAAAATGAGATGAATCATTTATTAATATCTTGGCGCTAATTATGATTATCATGCATGATTATCGTAAGTGATTATCAATTAATTGACTTATTTTTATTCGTTTTACTAAACAGATCATATAATAATTTTTATAATTAGCATTAGATATTATAACTTCTATACTTTCTATATCAATTCTTACATCCTCAGGTTATTATAAAAGATTGATGAAACATGTGTCAGACTAAAATGGCACAGATGCCGGCTCTAATTCCAAAAGAAGTAGAAATTCAAAGATTAAAGAAAATCTATATCATGGTCATCATGCTGGGTTCAATCGCAGCATCCGTTGAGGTAGATAACTTTGTCGATGGGTCTCTTCATCAAACCGCAATTAGAGACAGTGCATTTACACCAGCTCATTGGTGGTTATACAGTCACTTCATAGCTCTACCGTTAGGTTGGGGATTTGTGGCGATGTATGACAGAAGGGTACCCGCACTGAGGGGACCTGGCAATTCAATGAACACTGGTTTAAAGATAACTATTATAGGCTATCTCGCAACCATGTTTACAATTGGTGTAAATGAAATGTGGCACTTTTGGTTTGTGGAAGAAATCTTTGCAGTTCCTAACCACTGGATGTTTAATATGGGAGTTGTAGTGGCTTTCATGGGTGCTCTTGCATATGTAGTAAGAGTATATGCACGTCTAGTAGAATTAGGTGCTGAAACGCCAGGAAAGAATCCATACGTGGCGGAGATGTACAAGCTTGCATTAGAAGGAAAGCTGTACAGCAGATCAATTCCATAAGCTGACGGTCACAGAGCTGTCAATAAAAGCAGGAACGACGACCTCTTTTTTTCTTTTTAACTAAGAAAATGAACGTTCTTTAATCTCTAGTATGCCGAATATGTTATTTTGATGAGGAGGAGAAGAAAATAAAACTACTAACAAATCTGGTTTTAGAAAATATTCTTATATTCATTTATGCATAATAAACATATTGTCGGATAATTCGGGAATTTCTTTACGAGTCTATGAGAATGAGATTCAAGATAAGGGAAGGGACATTGTGAGGATTGATCCGGATATCATGCACAATTTAAACATATCAGATGGTGATTTTATTGATATCAATGGTTCTGAAAATGGAACTACAATTATTTGTCTTTCGATACATCCATCCGATAACAGTAAAGATAAAAAAATAATTAGAATTGACTCAAAAATAAGAAATTTGATTGGTACCACGGTTGGAGATACCGTCACAATAAGAAAAGCAATTGCCCCTGAATTGAGTAACAAATCCACAAGTGCAAAAATCCTTGATGAATCAGATGTGGAAAAGTCCATAATAATGACTGGATCTTGCATTAATTTTGATCGTGAACGTCCAAAAATAATGGACTTTCTGAGGTCACTTGAGAAAGCAGTGCATTTGGATAACAATTATTGCAGATGTTATAGTAGCGGCAAGAAAACACTTGGCTGGGATTTTTTTGAAATTTCCGTAGACTCTAGATTGATGAACAGATTGATTGAAATACACCCTGAAATTAACAAACAGGAATCTGGAAGCTTGGAAGAACGCTTTGTTCTTTGGCTGCATGCAAAATTTAAGAAGAGCAAACTTAATTACTATCTGAAGGTAAACGAAATTCCTTACGAATCTGTTGGAGGATTTAGATTAAATCCCAAGGATTTTAGAGACGTTGAAGATATGGAAAATATGCGCTAGGCTCCGATTTATCGATCCCATTTAAAATGATGCTCTCAGAGGAAATTCAAAAATATTTGAGCAATAAAAAAGATTCAGAACTGGCTCTAATAGGTTGTAGGGCTGATAATAGTAATATTTCGTACGAATGTTGTGAATACGATATTGCTGTACATGCTAAAAACGATAATGCTCTAAGTAACAACGTTACGCAAATTGGAAAGGAAAAATTGGAATTTTTAAATTTTTCAAACTTCAATCAAAATCAGATTTCACTTTTTAACATGATAAAAGTAGAGAACAAAACTAATAGCTTGTTGATTCCTCATGATGATTCTACTTCAAAAACAGATTTTAAAAGGATATTCCTTTCAGCAGGAAAACGGCGCGCGGTTGACTCTCTCTTTAATGTGTCCAAAACTAGTACTGCAAAATCAGAATTAAACTTATCATTGAACCTAAAAATAGCTGCATATGAGCTCATTGAAGCGATTCTTTTAATATCAGAGATTAGACCTATGCCCATTCATGAATTGAATCAATTGCGCCAGCTTGAAATCCGCAAAGATTTCATCAAGGAAGCTATTCAGCTTTGTATTGAATGCATTGGGATAGAAAGGGCCACAAGAACCATCATAAATCGTTCCTTTAATGCCCTAAAAGAAATTTTTAAAGAAAGGTACGACCTTGGATTAATAGAATCAAAAATTGAATTTTTAGTGGAACACGGATTAATTGCCGATAGCTACTACTATATTGGGAAGCTAGTTTGCAATCATATTGAAAAGAAAGGCTATGCTTATCAACTCGATTATCAGAAGCTAAATAGCATAGCATTAGATTTGGCAAGTGATTATGAAAATATTAAGAGGTCTAATCTGATAAAACTTTACTGCAAAATCTTAATGAAAAATTAAGTGACAGGAGCAACCAAGATTGGTTCAATCTCCTTTACCCTTCTTGCCCTTAATTTGGCCTTATATTTCAGGTTTCTAGGTTTTGTTCTCAGTCTATATCCGCAACATGGGCACCATAAACCGTCCCATTTTATAAAAATTTCACATATCTGGCATCTTTTTTGACCGCTCACGTATCTTCCTGAACCAACCGGCTTTTGGGCTTTATGTCGTATACATATTCCTTTACAAGTCATCTTTCCTTCCATATATAAGAAACGCCTCAAGTATTTAAATATGAACATTAATTTTATAAATTTTTGAATTTTACTAATTTAATTTATCTAATTATTACACCTTTGAGAAAAAT
>DATEFQ010000008.1:0-2810 GCA_035280585.1 Nitrososphaeraceae archaeon | reverse complement strand
AAGTACCACCTCTCAATTCAACTGCAGAAGGCATAGCCACATTCAAACTAAAGGATAACGCAATAAATACCAAGATCAATATTACTGGAATAACAGACCTTTCAGGAGCTCAAATATTAACAGGAAAGAAGGGAGAAAATGGTGTTCCAATAGTTGATTTGTTAAAAACAGGTAAAAAGACTCCAATCCCAGGAGGAATCTCGATTGTAGGTAGTTTTACTGCATCGGACCTTGAAGGTGCTATGAAAGGAAAAGCTCTAGCTGCTTTGCAATCTGCAATGGGCACTAATGAGACCTATGTAAATATTAAAACAAAGGATCATCCAGACGGAGAAATTAGAGGACAAATCAAGCCCAAAGGTAGTTCTAGTCCAACTCCAACACAGTAAACAATGTAAATCGTACTAGATCAAATGGAAAGATATGGGTTGTCTGAGTCAGTTAGCAGAAGGACTCACGTCTAACCACTGGTCAATTATGATTTTCTAGATTCGCGGGCAGTTCAGAAAATCTCAACTTTTTATTTATTTTGTTTCATTTTGAGTGCTATTTGTCACTAATGAATACTCATCACTTTGTGCATTGATAGCGATAGTTTTAATTTTCTCGGCATTATTTGTGTAGAAGGACAATTCGAATGGGGCCTTTTTATTAGAACTAATAACATCAGGATTTGTATAGGTATAATCGACATCTAACACTTTGTGGTCTTTGTCATAAAATATACCTGATACCCTTACTGAATTAGCAGTATCTTGGCCCTGATTCAATACTTCACCTATGACTCTAAAGCTCTTTGAATCTTTGGAGTTTTTACCAACACTCAGTTGTAGGGCCTCAGGCTTATCTACTTCTGATTTTTCAAATCGGGTTCTTAAAGTATACTTACTATTATTAGGTAACTGTTTTTCTAAGTTAATATCAAATCCAGATTTCATTCCAGGTTTTATCTGATAATCACTGGTATAGGTTTCTCCAGTTGCAGCAATTACGCCATTCTTGTCATAGACACTTGCCGTTATTAGAACTGATTCAATAGGATATGAAAAGTTATTACGCACCTCACCTACAATTGTGTCCGATTTTAATGCAGAATATAAAATGTCGGGTTTTGGTTCGGTATCCTCACTTATTGTCGTATTAAAAATTGGTGATGTTATGTTCTTATCAGCAGGGATCTCCACCTGAGCATATGTTAAACTTATAGAGATGGTTATGAAAAATAATTCTAAAGCAATCACTAAGCTAAGGAAGAAGATCATCATCAGGAGTGATGAAGGCATGGAGGTTTGCATATTAATCCTAGTCTTATTCAAGTATAGATCTAAATTAAAAACCTCCTTAACTCGAGCCATGCATCATTCGACATCTTCCTACATTTAATATCAATTCTGTATAAATAAATTTAATGTAAAAGTGTAACGGGCATCTATCCTGATTTATAAGATCATATTTCTGCTACCCTTGTTAAAATTTTCACTTTGTCTCGAACAATTTAATTTCCTTGCCCAATGATGAAAGTTCATTCAATAGATGACTTATCTTTCATTACTAGTCAGGATATAGTGCGTCACTAAATGAACGAATCTATAATCTGAATCCAAGGGGATTTGAATTTTGCGTATAATAGGGTTCAAGCAGCTTGTATTTACCTCTCTTCTCTATTTTGAAGTAAATTATGAGAAAAACACACAAAAACTTTAGTTAAAGGAGGAAATTTAATTATTTTTTTATTGGATGTGTTGTTTTGTTGTTTTGCTTCACTACAGCGACTTAATGGTTCATTTGTTCAGAATTCGATATAAATTACATTAATTAAAGGCCTTCATGGGGATAATTGTCGATTGCTCGCTGTTAACCCTATTGATGTGATTCTCTGGACTCTCAGACGCAACGAGAAGGATGTTATCAAGCTATATGATTCCTTATCACCTATAATGCAACTCGCCACAGATGCAAACATGCTCAATTTTGGCTATTGGCAGGGAGAAGTTAACAGTCCAGTTGTGGCTCAATCAAATTTGTGTACACTTGTTGGAACGCTTGCAGATCTTGGGTCTTCCAACACTCTAATTGATGTTGGAAGCGGCTACGGAGCACCTGCACTTCAATGGAGTAAGGAATTCAGACTTGGGAAAATAATCTGTGTTAATATTAATTCTCAGCAGCTTGCAAATGGATCCCAAATCGCCACAAGCACGATTAAAAATGCAAAAGCATTTCATATTCACTTCTTACGAACCAACATTGACTACCTTAATAGCACATCTTTAAACTTACCGTTTGCGACTGGTACTGTTGATAGGATCATAGCACTAGAATCCGCACAACATTTCAAGCCCTTTGACAGGTTTATTGCCGAAGCCTATAGAGTATTGCAACCCAAAGGATTACTGGTCATAGCTATGCCTGTGACAGTTTCGTTAGACAATGTCTTGAAAAAACTGCCCAAGTTAGGCATTCTCAATCTGACTTGGTCGTCAGAGCATTATGGATTCGAATACGTAAAGTCAACTATTACAAAATACCGATTCAAAATAATGAAAATAAGTAATATCGGTACACAAGTATATCAACCACTTGCTCTTTATTATATTCAAAACAGGAAAGAACTGCGGCAGAAAATCATTACACTATATCCGTCATATATAGAAAAAATCCTCTTTAAATCATTGGTCAAAATGATGAGTTTATCTAAAAAAGGACTAATAGAGTATATTGTGCTAAAGGCACAAAAATTCTAAATTCCAGCTTTTTTTGCTATTGTTTAGAAATATGTGATTGTTCAAATTGAGCATGGTCCTTGGCCA
>DATEFQ010000007.1:0-4823 GCA_035280585.1 Nitrososphaeraceae archaeon | reverse complement strand
CATTGCCTCCATTAAGACTAGTTTTAACAATCCTCGATCTATTTTTTCGCTAAATGAAATTCTGCAATAATTATGAGAATGAAAACAATCCTCTATTTTATCACAATTACAACAAATCCAAGAGACGTATTCTCGGCATATATTACAAGTAGCAATAGGTGTCAAACAAAATCCACATCCTCTGCAAGATTCCTTATTAAACATAGCTTAGAAGACACAAGGTTTCTCTTATTAGAATTGGCGAAGGTAATCTTGTAGATCCTAATAGACTATATGAGTTTTAAAAAATTGCGACGTGAAATTTTATTATTTTCAACTAAACTTACCAATTCACTCCATCAAGAATCGTCGAGTTCTATTCTTCTTATTAGTGTTATGACTAACTTTCAAGTAGATCCTCTTAGACTATATAGAAGAGATTTTTTATAGATATTGAAATTTGTCGTGTGGAGTTTTTTATATTTTATGGAAGTAATGTCAAGCCATTTAAGGATTTGAAATATCTTTTCTAATATTGGTACCAGTCATGATAACTATCATTATATGGATTCTATCTTATTCAGAAATATGAGTAACAACAAAATATAATGGATATCATCAAATTAAAAGTTTAATGTGGATTGTAGTAGTTTACTACTAGAGGAGATGTCAACTAATCTCGGATAACCAAAAGGGAATATAATTTAACTAGCACTATTTGTGTAATTGCCTTCATTATATAGCCTTTCAACCGCTTCGGCTGCCTTCACATCGAGATTGGAAATCACATGTCCTAAACTCCAAGTGTCGTAATCTAATGTTAATGTATTCCAAGTTGATGTCATATTTGGATGATGATTTAATATTTGGGAGGAGCGAGCTACCTGATACATAAAATCAAATAATGAAGAAAAATCTACAAAGGTAAATGTCTTATGCAGCTTGCCATCAATTATGACCCATCCAGGTAAATCTTTTAATGCTCCATTTAGCTGGCTTCCCGAGAGTTTAACGTAATTTGGAGTTGTATTATTATGCACCGAATTGAGAGCATTCTTAATATCTGACGCATTAATTGAGATTCCTGTCGTGTTGGATTTAGATTCAGCTTCTTGAGTTTTACCCATGACTGGCATATGTATTGAAGATACTAGAATTAGTAACAAGATATTTGTTAGTACAATCGTCTGTCTTATCACGGCAATTATAAATTATCTGTAGTATTTATTATTTCATATTTTTTGTTATCTGTGACTTTTTTATACAATTGGGTATTCAAAGGCGTTATTATTAAATATAATAAAATTTTCAGTTCTCAATTTGATTATTTGAGAAGATATATTGATAAAGATTTATGATAATATGTTAATTGATTGTTTCATTGACCACATACAATACCAAAGTCCTCATAGTTCTTGCAGTTTCAATTCTTATTTCAACTATATTTGGTATAATATTCCCGTCTGCGGGTCAGCTTTTTTCTGAATACATTCTAGTGATCCTTGGATTTTTGTTGTTTCTGAATTTGATCCAACTTGATTTCCAAGATCTCATCTCAATCTTTCGGAAACCTAAAATCTTGCTAATATTATCCATGCTGAAACTGATTATCATACCCGTATCAGCGTATTATGTTACTAATCAAATTTCTCCCAAATATGCGTTGCCAGTACTATTACTGTCTGGAATTTCCACAGGACTTGGGGCTCCATTTGTTACCAATTACGTAGGAGGTAGACTTTCTATTGTTGTTGGAATGGTAATAGTCACTTCACTTGTCGTTCCCTTCTTACTGCCAGCATTAGTCTATGTTTTTTTTAATACTGAATTTTCTATTCCAATATTTAATATGGTATCATTACTAGTAATATCACTAATTGTTCCTCTAGTTGGTAGTGGAATCATAAAAAGATATTTGCCCAATGTAGCAGCCACCATAAACAAGATCTCATTGCCTTTATCTATCTTTTTAATGGATTTAATTAACTTTGCAATTTTTTCCAAATTTTCAAGTTATTTTTTTCTGGAACTTTCGTTTGTTATAACTACTACTATTGTTGCCTTCGTATTATTTACAGTATTTGCAGTTACAGGCTATTTTGTTTTGTATTTCATGAACAAGGGTCCATCAACAAAGGACAAAATTTCAGGGCTTATAGCCCTAAGTTATGTAAACAATATTCTGGTAACTGTTTTTGCACAACAATTCTTTGGTTCACAAGTGGCAGCACTTGCTGCATTTTACAATATGCCATACTATATCGGAATTATTTTGCTAAAAATTTTACACTCAAAATTAGTTAGAGTTAGTAGTGAGTAACGAAAATAGAAATTATAAAATAAAAGCGAATTCCATATCATATTAATAACAGAAGCAAGACAAACCAATTATTTTATGGATAGTCCTATCCAACGTAAAGTGTATGTAACGAGAAAAATACCAGAACCAGGTCCATCCATATTAAAAAGCAGTTTTCAATTAAGGATGAATCCCAAAGTCGACGTACTTAAGAGGGAAAATTTAGTTCAAAATGTTAGAGGTGTCTACGCCCTAATGTGCATGTTAGGGGACAAAATCGATTCAAGTGTTATGGATGCAGCAGGGCCAAATCTTAAAGTAATAAGCTGCTATAGTGTTGGATACGATCACGTAGATGTTGATGAAGCAAGAAAAAGGAAAATTATAGTTACAAATACTCCAAATGTGCTGGCTAATACCACGGCAGATCTTACGTTTTCTTTAATTCTGGCAGCAGCTAGGAATTTAGTGAAAGCAGATAGACATGTAAGGACTGGAGAGTGGAAATTTGGATGGACTCCTGATCTTTTTCTTGGATACGACGTGCACGGAAGTACCTTGGGCATAATTGGTCTTGGAGAAATTGGCACACTTGTAGCTAAACGTGCAAGAGGATTTGATATGAGAGTAATTTACCATAGTAAAACCCGTAAACGTGACTTAGAATCAGAACTTGATATTACTTTTGTTTCACTAGAAGAATTGTTAGAACGTAGCGATTTTGTCTCTATTCATGTATCATTAAATAAAGATAGTTTTCACATGATAGATAAATCGAAAATTAAATTAATGAAAAAAACCGCTTTTATTATTAATACCTCGAGGGGTAAAGTCGTAAATGAGCGGGACTTGATTAGCGCCCTAAAAAATAATATTATCGCAGGTGCTGGTTTAGATGTCTATGATAATGAGCCTATTTCTAGATCTAATCGCTTAACTCAATTGCCACAAACTATATTGTTACCACATATTGGAAGTGCCACTTTTATGACTCGATCCAAAATGGCAGAAGTTGCAGCCAATAATATTGTAAACTTTTTTCATAAAAGAGGTATAGTTTACAAAATAAATTAGATTTTATATAATTGAAACTAGCATCGCACGTATTGAAATTTATGCTCAACTATTAAAAATATTTTAAAGTCTAATTTTAAGATCTTTATTCTTCTATTTCAGGTAACGATTTAATATTTATCGAGTCGACGCTATTTATTATTAGAAAGAGACCCCATCCCATCTAAGGATGTTTGTGTCTTCTATAGTCAGCCTCTTTCTCGTGCTGTTCCCTAACATGATGTAACCTGTCCTTCTCATGAATAAACTCCTTGCCACAGTCTCGACATTTTATAGTATGTTGATGGTGAACCTGTCTCATGTGATGAATTAATTCTTCATTTGACTTGAATTTCAGGTGGTCGATTTCGCAGACAAATTCTGTCTGATGATGAAATAAATTCAGATTTTCAGTAAAATTTTCGAGGATTGCACTGCCTTCTTCTTTGTGTGCCTCTCTTACATGTCTCTTTAACTTTTCCTTGTCCTCAAACTTCGTGTTGCAATATTTACACGCCAAAAGTTTAGGCTTAATATCGCTTTCATGGTGTCCGAACCATTTCATTAGTTAGTTTACAAAGTAATCCCTTCATTAAAGTTATGCCGACTTTCTAACCAGATAGCCACATGAAATACTTATTTTGTAGTTTCTCTTAGTAGTTAAATGGGAATTTCTAGATCAATGACTATGCAGAATTCTTCAACAAGTTTGTCAATAGCAGCAGCATTAGTTGGCCTATTTATAGCAGTTGTGTTCGTCTACTTACCTGCCACTAATCAACACAATGCGTACGCTCAATTATCTTCACCTGATAATAACAAAACGTTGTTTACTACAGGATCTGCTACAACCCAGGTAAAACCTGATAAGGTTACTGTATCACTAGGTGTGGAAACAACCAATGCGAAGGCAAAAGCTGCGCTAGCCGCAAATTCTGAATTAATGAACAAGATAATCAATGCTCTTAAAATAGCAGGCGTTAAGGAAAATGAAACGAGTACCTCATCATTTACAATAACTCCAAACCGCGACTACACTATAGATAAGAACCAAGGCAGATTGATTGGATTTACCGTAAGCAATTCGATACAGATAGATAGCAACAATGTAAATAAGACATCAGAATGGATTGATACTGCAGTTTCGTCAGGTGCAAACAATGTAAATAGCATTTATTTTAGTTTGTCAGATAAGAAACTTGATAATATTAAAAAGCAATTGTTAAACGAAGCCATTGAAAATGCAAAAGAAAAGGCGGATATTGCTGCTTCAGCATTAGGGCTTAAAATAGTAGGGATAAGGGCAGTAACTATCGATCAACCAACACCTATCTTTACAGGACCAACTTCATATGGTGCTCAATCACTCAAAACTGAAGCATTTGCACCATCTACTCCAATAATGACCGGGGAACAACAAATATCCCAGAGCGTTAACATCGTCTATCTCATGGGATAATAAATTCTCATTTTTTTGGCCATCTGCTACGTA
>DATEFQ010000006.1:0-9232 GCA_035280585.1 Nitrososphaeraceae archaeon | reverse complement strand
CGGTTTTCCTCGTCCATAAAGGAATGCATTTGCTCAGGAGAACTGATACTGATCTTGGCATCAATTTCTGTTTTCTCTATCTCTAATGGAGAATTCACTAGAGCGATTCTGGCATCTTCTATCCGCTTTGGCATAGCCGCATGAGCAACTTCTTTATCTAATATCACTCCTCGTACAAGAGAGGTGTCCTCTATTGATCCTCCTGGTTTTTTGTCTACTTTTATATTATCTATATCGACTTGATATTGTTCACCTGTACTGTCGGCAGCAGACAGAATCGCGTCCACTACAATCTTTGACAGGTGTTTTGAGTTTGCCGAGACCATTTTTGATGACATGGATGTTTCGGAAATCTTGTTCAAAATTGCTTTATCACTGCAATCCACCTTGGTTGCTATGCTGCGTAGTACCTCATTTGCCTTAACGGAACATCTTTTGTAACCATCGACTATGACCGTAGGGTGCACGTCTTTATCGATTAGTTCTTCGGCTTTCTCCAAAAGTGAGCCGGCTACTACGACAGATGAGGTTGTACCGTCTCCAACTTCATTGTCAATTGACTTTGACACTTCTACCATCATCTTGGCAGCTGGATGTTGTACATCTATGTCTTTCAGTATTGTGGCACCGTCGTTGGTTATTGTTACGTCACCTAGCGGATCTACTAGCATCTTGTCCATACCACGAGGACCAAGGCTTGACTTTACTAGCTCCGCTACAAGTTTAGCCGCCGTAATATTGTTTCTTTGTGCGTCTTTGTCTTTTGTTTCAGTCGTTCCTTCTTTCAAAACAACTATAGGTACTTGTTGTTGCTGTTGTGCTGACATTCTATCACCTATGTTACTGCAATTATGTGGATGAGGACTTTTATATTTTTTTGAAGCTTCAATCAAAATTGATAACTACATTAAGCTCAAGCCGACCCGAACTCTGTACGTTTAACAATCTTCTGAGAACGTTTTCCGAGTTATGTGCAATAAGACAGTATTTGCATTTTTTTTCTGATATAACGACTTATCCCAAAATCAGCTTAAGCTTTCTTTATTATTATCTCCGTCAGGATTTGAAATTCAAAATCATGAATTTAATTAAATTTTGGAACCAGAATTAAAGATGTTTACCTGTTCGGAAGATTTGACCAAGCTAACAACAGAAAACAAGGCCCTAGCCAAATAAGTCTGAATGTGAATAGAAAAAGTTTTAAGACATCGATAAAGATTGGTCCTTAAAAAGAGATGTGTGACTAGCTGAACCTAATATTGTCTGAATTAATCTTTCAATAGATGTATAGAATAAATATAGATGACTACAAAAGTATAATCATGTAGTGTGCAGTATATGATACATACGTAACAAAAAAAGATGGAAGCATTATGCATTTTGATGTTATTGTGGAATCTTCGACTCCACATGAAAAGGCTGTGCAATATGGAAAAGATTACCTAAGAAGTGCTGGACAAGAAGGGCAAAAAATATCGCAAGAGGAGTGTCAATTTTGTCACATCCAAGAAGCACCAAAAATAGTTGAAGATAGTATAAACAAAAACGGATACTTTATTCAAAAAATGGAAGGTTGTTCGTAGGACTCAGCTTTTCGTCCACGATACAAGAGTATCTAGTTACGCCACTATACTGGTAACAACTTTTAGTGTCTAACTGCCAAAAAAATGTTATAACCTTGTTAGAGTTTAAGTGTCCAAAACTAAACGTGAAAGCTAAGTTAGATATACTAGGTTTTGCGGGAAGTCAGTGAATGTTACCCCGTGCTGTGGTTAGTAAAAATGCTGTTAGACAATTTGCTTGTCAAATAATTATAAAAAAGTTAAACAATGGTGAGTGTGTTTCGGAAGACCAATTGGAATAAACCTACCAACGAGTGAAACAAAATACTATTCATCTTCATTATTATAATAAAAGGTTACACAGAACCAAGAGTTGAAGAGCGGTGGGAGGTAAGAAAGACTTTGGCAAGCCGGAGACCCTCCCATCAGCCTTATGCTATCTTCCAATCTAATTTGTCAAATATGTCTTAATAATTTTTCGGCATAACAACATGGAATGGATCACTGGCGAGGTTTACTCAGTATTCATTGCGATGTCCCATGCGCAAGCGCAATTTAATAATGGTTCCTGCCAGTGTCAAAGTATTTTCTACGAATAATAAAATAAATTTCGCGTCTACAACGTATTCTTCTGTAACACATTGTAACTCCTTCTATTCCTTTTACAGTAACTCGATTTTGAAATAAACTCAAACGATCAATCCCATGACCATTCGGTTTTGGTTCTTTTAGGTTTACGCTCGGTCTTATTCTTTGCCTAATTTTTTATCGAAGTGTATTCATTTCTTATTCTTGCCATTGGCTTTCCAGTAGGAGCGCAATTTAAGCTTACAGCGTTATCCTATTTCGAATCTAAAAGTCCAACTTCACTACCAGATATGAACTATGGAATTGTTTTTCAAAACGGTTGCAACCACAATGAGTGGCTGAGCAATTACCAACTGAATTTTTGTCAGTGTCAGAGGGGTCATCGCCACGGGCTGAAATTCTATCGCGCATTGACTTGGTATGCCCACATAAATGACAGATATCTTTTCGTGCCACAAAATAGTTTCACCAACAGTATATTAGAAATTTGCGGAATATACTCTGATTTTCCGCCGTAAAATATATTGAGCTTTAAGCGAGTATTCATTTCTTGACAGATGATTTTCTAAAATTAGATTATGGAAAAGCTATCGAAAAGATTACCGAGTTTATTTCAAACGAAGTTAAATCGCGAAAGAAAAGCGGCGTTGTCGTAGGACTGAGCGGTGGACTTGATTCTTCCGTCTGTGTGGTGTTGGCATCGAGAGCACTGCAGAACAATAAAATAATTGGTTTGATTATGCCAGAGAAAGGACTGACTCCTAAGACAGACATTCAAAATGCTAAAAGTCTCGCTAAAAAGTTGAATATTAAATATAAAAAAATCAATATAGAAAGAGGAAAAAAGATTTTATTAAATCGGTTACCGAAGGACAAACTTTCCGCGGGAAATTTTTCAGCTCGACTAAGAATGTCATTGTTATACTATTATGCAGCAGTTCATAATCTTCTGGTACTCGGAACGGCCGATAAGAGTGAACTTATGATAGGTTATTTTACCAAGTTTGGCGACGCCGGAGCAGACATGTTTCCCATTGGAGAACTGTATAAGAGTCAAGTCAAGTTACTAGCAAAAAAATTACAGTTACCAAAGGAAATTATACAGCAACCAAGCAGCCCTCGATTTTGGAAAGGGCAGCTGGCCGAAAAAGAAATCGGGTTGTCTTACGATGATATTGATAAAATCTTGGATTCATATCTCAAGAAAAATTTGGACAACTGTAAACTTGGAAAGAAAAAGATAAAATTAGTCACAGACATGATAAACAAGTCTCAGCATAAGAAAGAGAAGTCCCCTGTATGCAAGCTGTGGGGATAGTGTTTTCTCCGTCTTTTCTAAGACAGCTTTCTACGAATAATTTCACATGCGACAAACAAAAAACAATCTGAGGCAAAACCGCAAATGACAGAATGTTCTGTCGAACATACCCTGCCTCAACAGGGCAATCAGAAATTATAACATTTCTTGATTCCTGTCTTTTGGCGAGGGTACTGACAGTATCGGCAATAAATTATAAAATAGTTAGATTCTGACAATGCTTGATACCACTAGTGATTGCCAATTGACCCATCAGCGATTCAATATGGTTTGATTGCGTTGGCTTCTGTTCACGCGTGGCAACGAGTAATAAAAAAGTTAACCGGTAGGAGGGAACAATGTAAACGAAGATCGCTTACATACCCCAGACCGATAAGAAAAAGCCCTCCTACCAGTGTGACGCGTTACAATAATAACGTAAAAACGATATAAAAAATTTTCCAAAATTATGAAACCTGGCGGACATACGGATCGATGGAGTGCAAGACCATATGCCCACCAGCGAATGAAATTGGTTAAAATATCTTATCAGATAAATTATAAAAAAGTTATACACTGGTAGGCCGCTTTGCAAGCCGGAGACCCTTCCCTCAGTGAAATTAGATCGAAGTTTTATTTGTAAAAATATGTAGCAATAATTTTGAGTTCCAAACAGTTAATAAAATTAGTAAGTGAAAAAAAATTTAAAGCCGGCGGACCTTTGTATGAAGATTAAAAGACCAATGGATTCTACCAGTTAAACCCAGATCGATTCGATACTAGGTTCAGAAATCTAATAATTAATTCTTACTAATTTAAAGTAAGCAAAAGATAGGAACAAGCGTTCACGGCTCAATCAAAAGCAGAAACATCATCCGCTGGATTGTTAACGACACACAGCCGGAGGACATGCAGCCCATATGTTAGTCAGACACTAACTTAGCAGATGGGGTACAAAGGTTACCCGGTTCTTATGCAAGAATATTATATTTTTCTAAAACTGTAACGACATACCCATAAGCCGTTAAAGTCCTGGTGATCGCATTCATTATTCTATCTTTTGATAGACCATCTAAGTAAATTATTTCTTGGAAGCCTATGTGACGAATATTCTGCGTTGATTCTGGACTAAAACTCACTACCAAATTCATCCAAATTAATCCTTCCGAAAGTTCCAAAACTACTTTCTTCTTTACTTTGGGCTTTAATGCATCAAAGTATTTAATTTGTTTTTTGTCAAAAGATAACACTGAGTAAACGCTTATTTTATCTTTATAGTCAGTGGGCTTGTATACAAACATCGGCATCTTTACTCCAGAAGGATTGGTAGGTTCAATGTTTAGGAGAAAAGGGAAATTTTTAGGATCATATTTTTTCTCTTTAACCACCTTGAACTGAGCGGAATAGTCACTATTAACCCATTTAATTATCTTGTTCTTTATTGCATCTAGTGAGGACATGATTTCCAAGTTTTAATTCATATTCCCTACATATTTGTTTCGCTCCGGCATTCACGTCATCATTTTCTAAATCCGTTTTACCATCTAATTAAACAGTATAGATTTTGAAAGGTTTCTACTAAAAACTTAGTACCCGCCGGGGAGATGAAAGGAAAAAGACAAGACCTATGAAAATCCTCCCACTAGTTCGTATGAATGACGTCTAATTATTTTCTCAATTGAACATTTTATATACATTCATCTTTTAAATTTGGCGGGGACCAGTAAAGTGCCTTCAGTCTTACTTGTTCAACTCTCCTTCTTTGACTTCTTTATCGAGACAGTCCTTTAACATTTTCATGTGCTTCTGTTTATCCTGCTTGATAGCGTTCCAAATTTCAACAAGTTCAGTTTTGTTTTCTCTTTGAGCATCGCTGATGTAGGTCTCTATAGTCGAATGCAGAAAATCGGCTTCGGTACCTAATGCTACTAGAATGTTGTACGTTGAATTATCGAGGTTTGCATTCTGATTTTGTGATTCCATATAATTCTGATCGCAACAAAGTTAAATAACATTAAAAGCCATGGAGTTTAGGTAGTGGGTTATTCACCGGTAGAGCGCTGAACCTGATCAGTTACTACCTTAGTTATACTCTCCCGTTATGTCAGGAATTTACCAGATTATAAACTTGCAATTCGTCTCTTACCCTTTGACAGAGTCGTTGAATCGTTATCGGTTTTTCCATAGCGGAATCTATTATGCCTGATTCCATGTAGTTCTGGAATAACTCATCTTCTTCAAAATTATATGCGCTCATCAATATAGTTCTGACGCTGGAATTTGCATCCTTTACTTTCTTTAGTAACTCTAATCCATTCAGACCGGGCATTCTGAAATCGGAAATCACTAGGGTATAGGCGCTTTTGTTCTCTGTAAAGTGTTCCAAGGCTTTTATCGGGTCATTAAACGACAAGACCTTCACTCCATCCATGTTCTCACATAGAGCATCACGGAACAATGTAGAAATATCAAATTCGTCATCTACCACACTAACAAGCTTATCAACACTAGTGGCTTTTGAGCCGCTCTTGCCGTCTTGACTCATGTTTTCGCCCACATTATATGAACAAGTGATATTTAATCCTAAGAAAAATTAGAAAAATAATAACAAAGGTTACCTTTAAGGTTACCTACTAAATATAAAATGATATTTTTTGTCAAATTACCGAATAAAAGTTATATTCAGGTTATATTCAAAATTAGTCCGTATTTAAGAAAAGTAAAAAATCTGTTATCGCTCCTGATAGAAGATCAAGATTGATCGGGCCTTGAATCGTATAAGAGGGTTAAAGATAATAGGCCGCACCCGTTGTTAACAGATCATGTTGTCATAGTTGTTAATAAGTAATTTCTAAAATGTACTAAACCTGGCGGGCAACATGGTATGGTAGAGCGCAAGGACCATATGCCCACCAGATTGAAATTAATCTGTCAAATAGTCTAAGACAACAAATTATAAAAAACTTAAAAACCCGATAGGAGGGAAAATGTAAACGAAATCGCTTACATATCCCAGACCAATAAGAAAAAGCCCTCCTATCAGTGTGATGCGTTATAATATTATCGTAAAAACATCATAATAAAATTTCTAAATTGCCGCATGGTAAGTGCTAACTTTAGCCTTGCTCTTCAAATGCATTACAGTCGCAATCATCGACTACACAGTTAATATACTTACTATCGGCTTGATGTGATGCCCTTCGATGTTGACAGTTCATGCAACGGTCTTGTGAAGACACATGTATTTTGGTCTTAATCACTTTTTTATTCTCCGATATTACCGAAGTTATAATGTTAAGAGATCGTTCAGGGCCTTCTCTAAACCGAACGTTGACGGTCTTCTTTAACTTCACCTGATGAACCTGATTTCCTTCTTGATCGAAGTAATAGAGAAATCCCAGCCACGGCTCCTCCAGCAAATGCAAAGGTGATGATTATTCGAAGTATTGACAGCGTGCTACTGAAATCTTGCATTAGACATTATATGACCAACAAGTAATAAGTAAGTGAAACACTGATGGGCCATGAAAAATAGGGATTAGTCGGTCCCACCAGGTAAATCGTTGTTACGGGTTTACGGTTATCTAACATCAATAAAATATAAAAGAGTTAAAAAGAAAATTTATTTTTTCTTTTCTCCGGAATTTTCAGAAATGTTTTCGCTAGATTTTTCGGACACCTTTTCGCTTGATTTCTGCGATACGTTTATGTCCACAAATTCGGGTCTGCTAAAGGGAGAATTTTGTCCGTTTTCACACTCTAGATTAAAATTATCGGTAGTCATGGTGCATACTTTGTATTGTTCTCCGTCTTCTACGCTCAGACCTGGAAATGAGAATACGTAAGAAACCTTATCAGAGGTCGAATTTCCTGCTGAATGTAACTTAACTTTAGTCTGATCACCTACATTGGCTATTGTGATGATATCTTTTGTTGAATCTGTAATACCAAAAAGGCTTACCACAATCTTGAACACATCTTTTCCGACGCCTGATTCAGCCGTAACTCTTGACGGAACAACACTTCCAAGCAAGAAACTAAACGCCAATGTCATCAAAATTGCCAAAGTAAAAAAACTAAATTTCATAAACTAAATACGATTGTTCAACAAAGTATAATATGATTTGATAGGCCCAAAATTATCTAAGCAGAGTGGGCATACGGCATGATGGAACCCGAAGACCATATGCCCACGGCAATGAATCTGCTAAAAATATCTTGTCAAATAAATTATAAAAAACTTAAACACTGGTTGGTTGCTTGGCAAGCCGGTCTGGATAACCCACCAGTGAATGAAACAAAGTACTGATTATTATCGTTACTAAGGGGTGAAAGGAATATGGCGAGGCCAAAGGAATCCTCCCACCGGTCCGTATCGAAAGAGTTTTTTTATTTTCAAGTCAAAGGTTTATAATTTTTTCTTCTTTGCGCTTGGTTTGATTCTTAATAATGCAAACCTTTTTTTGTATACAGTTAATTTCAATCTTCTCTAAACCCAGAACAGATGCAACCCAGATAAAAACATCTATGGTCGTTTGATCCTTCTATAAATTGATGGTATCTCTTTCTATGGCTGCATTTAGAGCATGAAGTGTCTAAGCTCACTTCGGTATTGAAGTTAATTTTATAGCTTTTTAAACTTAAACCTGTGCAGTGTAGCCTTCAATTAAGCAGTAGCAATCAAAGCCCGCTTCTCGACATGAGACTTTTTTTATGCAAATGATAGCACATAGCACATTAACTTAAAAACGGCTTTAAGGCAACATTCTATAGTCTTCCGCAAAAGGGCTCTTTTTCTTCCTTTTGATATTGCGAATGCGTAACCAAAAGACACACCGATTATGATAGCAGACAAGATCGATCCGGTTATGTCTGGAAAAATTTGAGGGCCCGTTAGTACCTTCTCATACGACGCCACTGCCCCAATAAGCGTGGCGGCTCCACTTAATGCATAGGACGCGATTGTCTTTTCATAAGAAATTTATTTTCCGACCTAGCACTCAAATAGGAGCAGTTTTAACTATTATATTGTTTTTGTGACATTCATATTTATGAGCCAAAAGGAGGGTAATGAAATTAACAATAAATACATGAAGAAAAGACAGAGGGAAATGAGCAAGGCTGGACAAGAAGAACAAGAAATTATGTCACGTGATCTTAATGCTTCCTTTAGTCATAATTCCGAAACTGAAAGAGAAAAAGATTTTGCTCGAGGTGCCACAGGATTCGAGGATAAGGATCCAAAAACATACAAAAAGAGAAGTGATGTTCCTTCCTCGCGACCATTAAAATGATTCTATTTTTAGACATTATAGTATTAGCCGGCCCGTCTGATTTTAGAGAGGATTAATAATTAAACTCCGAATTTGCCTGCAAAATGTTATCTTCGTTTTATCTTCATACTATTATAACCAATCGTTATAGAAACTAAAAGGCTTGTAGTAAATTTAATTTCAAGAACTGATTGCTCTAGCCACTGTAATATGTATTAAATAAAAGTAACACTCAAATAATTTATTTTTCTATAAACTTCTGACAGGAACATTTTAAACAGTATTCCTGAGGAATATGGAATTCTCGTTTGTGGTGACATTTTTTACATTTATCTGAATCGGTAATCAACTGATTTCTCCTTGATGTACCTTTATATGCTTCTCGATGGCCATTCTCTGCCTTTCAGTCGGTGTTTTTAGCAAACTAAAATAGAAAGTGAGAGTCGCTATACGGCTAACTTGATATTTGCTTTTAATTCTTTGTCAAGACCTGGTGAATATTCTTGAGGTGC
>DATEFQ010000005.1:0-8608 GCA_035280585.1 Nitrososphaeraceae archaeon | reverse complement strand
TGTTTTTGGACATTTTTCAACAATTGCTCTAATATACCTAGCTGGATCCAAGGGTTTCAGTTCTACTCTTACGACATCATAATTCTCTTTTTGAACTTCTGAGACTATCCAATTCCTAGGATTTAAAAGAATATTGTTTATGGTTCTCGTCAGCTTTTCGATATCTTGTAGAATATCAATCAGTATCTCTTTATGAATCTGTAAGTCTCTTCCATGTTTCTTAATATCAATATCTAGACTGGCATCATCTTCAAATAATTCTGAAGCGCTAACTATTCTTTTGTTTCCTGCTTTAGTTTTCCTTTTCGACTCATATCCAAATTTCAATTTGCGTTCCTTTGATAGGGAATATATTACTGAATCATATCCTATTAGCGTGAGCATCGTTTTTTCCAAGTCAATTAAAAATTCTAACCAACCATCGATGCTATATCCATAATCTACCATTTTAAAGTCATGAATATACCTTCTCCATCTCTTCTTTGATATAGAAAGTCCTCTAAATTTTACGATTTCAGTTTCAAGTAAATGTGCTTCGTCCAATATAAGTAAGTTCCTTTGCTGTAGTACATTTTTGTTTGTAAGTAGCGATAAAAAAATGGAGTAATTAAAAATTGAATGACTTGCTTTTAATGCAAGAAATAATTGATCAAAGTAGTAACATGGAATCCATTCATGAGGAGTATCAAAGTTTTTTAAATGAATCCAATCTGAATATTCAGTTTTATAATTGTCTATTTTTTCTCCATTAATGAATATCCTTTCATTTTCTTTTCCCTTATATTCAGTTTTGTAATCGTTTATGAAAGTTCTGTATTTACATCCAGCGCCCTCCATTGATTCATCAGACAGACATGGTCCATATTCGCAAGAGGTATGTCTGCACTCATTTTCAGTTCCCGAGTTACATGAACTGCAGTGATATCTTCCTGCGCTAACAAAATCTTCTTTTACCTTACAAGGAAAATTGCTCTTTCCCTTAGCAACTTTAAGAAAATTGTAATCATGAGTATACTGAGTTTGGAGATCTTTGGTTGCAGTACAAATGTAGCTAGACCCAAGCGTTCGGGCTATCGTTATTGCAATTGCGCTTTTCCCAAATCCAGTTGGTGCTTCGAGTATTATACGTTTATAACCAGAATTAAAAGCATCACAAATCTGTTGAAGTACTTTATGTTGGTTATTTCTAAATGATGTGTGAGGAAAATTAATTAGGTAATCATTTAGACTTGTCACTTTATTCAATCATAGAAATTGAAATACGTTGCAGAAATAAGTTTTTCTTATTTTATTTATTATTGCAATCAAAATTTATGCCATATTAAATGCCAATTAAAAACAATCGATCAATAATAATCATCATGATAAGAATAATTACGAAACTTTAGATTTGCAATAATTTCTTAAGGGCCAAGTACGACTTATATGAAACCATTGTGTTAGATTGCATAGCAAATAATATGAAAATCCATATTGTTTTGATATTTCTCTTAGCTTTCATATTAGTATCCAGTTTTATCACACAACTCATTTCATTTGCACATCTCACCCACACACCTCATTACAATGGAGGATCTAACAGAGACGGAATGGGAAAATATTATCCGTATATGGCCTTGGACCCTGAATATGCTACACCGTACAAACCAACACAAATTACATTTAGTATACAAGATTTTGATGGGAAAGATGTATACAATATTAAAACAATGGAGGAGATCTACGAAGAAAGTACGGGAGAAAGAGTAAAGGGCTTCCCTTGGACACTAAGGGATACTGGGGACTATAATCTATATTATGTCTTCCCTCATCCAGGTTCTTATGACATAGTGCTTAGTGTGGCAAATGATAACAAAACGGTGAATGAAAATCAATTAGATCCCCCCAGATCCATTCTATCTAGCTTAACTGATTGTAATTGTCAACGTGTAATATTTAATGTTACTATTTCAGATTCGTGGGGCATAATCAGAAATTCTCTTTTGGTAATCTCCGTTCTAACTCCCTTAGTAGTTCTGGGGCTTGTATTAGGAGGCATTTATCTTAAAAGGAGAAAGCAGAGATTATACTCGAGACCAGAAAAAGAAACTCTGAAATATGTAATAATGCTACTTGCGATAGCTGGTGGCTTGGTACACCTGGCGATTTTTCCCGAACACGGATCTTTACAAGTCTATTATTCAATTTTCTTAATGGCAGCTGCAGGAGCTCAGATAGCATATGGAATCTTGTATATTTTGATAAATTTTGCTGATGATCCTTATCTTGGTAATGATAGGAGTCTTATCTTAAACCAATACAAAAAAAAGACTGCATTAAATCTTTTTGGATTGATTGGAACATCCGTTCTTATCGGATTGTATGCGTATTCTGTAATCGTCGCACCTCCGTTGTCACCTGACCATAAGCCAGAGATAATTGATATCGCAGGTATCATGGCGAAGGCACTTGAAATACTATTGGTCATCGGAATAATTTACCTATTAATATGGGAAAAGAGAAAAGTAAGCAAGATTCTTGTCAGCGTTAAATAATTCGACATTTAATACTTCGCACAGCAGATTTTTCCAGATAGATAAAATAGAAATATTCTGAATCTCAGTTCATTTAATCCACATTTTCACGAGGGATTAATAATAATTATATTAACTCGGTGTACCTTTTATATTATTTTTATTTTACTGTGAACTAAAAAATAAACATTTACGCTTCATCTTGTTACCGTCCAAAGGGTCTTTTCATAGTCTTACGTGCTTTCTTACCACATCCAATATCTTATTTATTAAATCAACGTGGTCTGTTGACCTATCCATGGAGACAAGAAGTATTTTGTTATTAATTGGAATAGTCAAGAGCTTTATTTTTTCCCTATCCGAAAAGGTATAAAGTACTTTACCAAAGACATTATCAAAATCACGTCTTAGAACATTATTTATTGCATATCCAAGATAGAGCCTAATTGAGCCATCGCCTCCTTCTAATGATTGTAATCCACTCTTCATATCTCCTACAGTCAGCTTTCCCATCTCATCAATTATTCCAACAAATCGAATTTTTTCGTTAACTTTGAATATAGCGTTACACATTGCGTTCAATTCGGATTGCATGCTCTATGGCACCTTGATATTATATTCCCCCAGATATATTATTTAATTAACATAACATCATAATCAAATGTCAAATTTAACTGATATCACAAGATGCATCAAGTAGTTTGGATTTGCTCATGTTTATTCTCCGAATGTTATTTTGGGATTGAAAAACAATCATTACGAATCGAACGACTAATGAAGTTAAGTTCAAAATAAAGGAGCTACAACGACCATTTCGAAGTGTCATTAGCGCTCTTGCTATTGCATGATTCTATAGCGTTCGAGGCCGCTTGTTAAATCTTGATAACAATTTAATGGTTCTTTCATTGGTTAGTTTTGGTCGCAACAATATGGACAAAAATATGTCAGTACGACCTTCGGTTGACATGTATTTAGATGATAACTTGTGAAATACAAGGATTGATAAACCTTGATTGTGATTTACTTCAAAATCCAAAATTTCTTTACCGAATTATTAAAATATTCTTACCTAGAGAAAAAATTTATTAAGTATGAATTTCGACAAGTTTTGTGTTTAGGCATATTACTTTTATTTTATCTGTAACTCTAATCTTAACAGTATTTTTAACAACACACTATTCTTTTGCAGGAAAAACCAAATGTGAGGATGGGTACGCGGATATGAAGTGGGATCCGAGAAACCACGAGGTTAATCATCCATCATCGAAACAATTTGATATGCTAGCCTACAAGGGCTCCTTATGTGAGCTTGCTAAATGCGTCGACGTGGAGGAATGTACAAATCACGATGCGGTTGACTGGCAAAAGTTCCAGAAATCACCGGCATTCTTTCTAAGTGAAAAGGATGAAAAGGATTGCCTGACAGATGCACATAGACAAGGCACCGGACAGGACGGTTTAGTAGGATACGAAATCATTAATTGTGTGAATGGGGAATATGAGTAAATTACTCTACTGGCATAAAATGACAAGGTCCAAAGATATTTTACCGATTGAGTGTCTCGTCAGTATGGTATTAGTCGAATAGATCACGATTGCTAATTACAATGTACAAACGCTAAGTAATTTGGACAAGTGGAACAGAAAATAAAAGAATTCGGATTTCTTAATCCGTGCTTCTTGATTTGTTCAGTACATATTTCTTCAAAGCTGATAGATGAAGTTCGGTAATTTCTATAGTAATTTTTAATCTGTTACTTTAGTATTTTACTCTTTATTACAAATTTATTATGTTTCTTTGTACAAATTTCAAAAATTTCGATAGTTGAATGCATAAATATTTTTAAATAAGCTGCGAGAAGGCTTTGTATGGCTGATAGCATGCTGATGTATGGAATAACTACTGCCGCTTTTGTAATATTTGCAATTATCTTGGGCTCATCAAGAGCTAGAAGATACCGACAACGCACTGCGCCTGTTCCCACTTCAGAAAGTAAAAAAGTAAGGTATTCATCTGACGGGAAACCATTGTCAGATTAATTTTTTTTTAATTTAGTATTTTAATTCATATGCTCAGAGTAGTCTATTAACGTACAACTTATATTTTGGTCGCGGTCGTTTTTTTTATGGCTAAAGGTTCAAGAAGAGGCGGGAGGGTTAGAGACAAATGGAGAGACAAACAATGGCTTATTCTTGACTCGCCTAATTCTTTTGGAGATTTTGGAGGACATCACATAAACTATCTTCCAATTACAGATACTGATACCGCTATAGGTCGTGTAGTAGAAAATACACTATTTGATATAAAGAAACAAGATCCAGTAGATCACAAGACCAAAGTATTTGTGGAAATTGAAAAAGTGAATGATGGTGTTGCAAGTACAATATTCAAAGGACATGAATATGGAAAAGAGTTCCTAAGGAGCCTCGTAAGGAGAGGCAGTTCTATGATTACTCACATTCATAATTATACTACAAATGATGGTTATGAATTTAGAGTTGAAATAATTGCGTTCAGTCAAAGAAGGATAAATACCTCAAAGAAACATGAATTAAGAAGAGTAATACACCAGTTATTATCTGAAAAGATCCCACAATGGGATCTCAATACTTTCATTAAACAAGTTACTGACGACAATAGTGAATTTAATAGAGAAATTTTGGAAAAAGGAAAAAGGATTTCAACATTACGACACATTGGTATTAAAAAGACCAAGCTTGTTTCTTCACGTAAATCTTCTATTGAAAAATCTGAAACCCTTCATCAAATTGATGGCAGTGAAGACCCAACCCCTAGTATCGAAAAAGAGTCATAGAACTGTTTAAGCTGAGTTTCATTCTGATACAACTTATTCAAGTTAAGCAGAAGGGTTGATACTTACTACAAGTATACATATAGTAGCCCATGCTACAGAAGACATTCCAAAGCTATCATCGAGGATTAATGCACTATTTTCTATTCCAATGGAAAAATTTGTGATATCACAAACTCGTGGACACTGGGGAAATGAGATTACTCTGATTAGAGCAGATTGCGATCCCAACGAATCATTTGCCTTATTGAGGACCATAATTTTAAAGATGAATCAAGTTGAAAAAAGTAATCTTTTGAACAACATATCCATGTCTTTTGATGAAAAGGATAATTTTTACCTCAGGTTGAACAAACAATCTATGTGCAGAGGATTAATATCACTTTCAGAACATGATTCTATCAGAATTAAATTCAAGCCAGCAAAGGAGTTTGACAAAAATAATAAATTCAGGGACCATGTGATCGACCTATTTACCAAAAAATAGATCTCGGAATACATATCTCAGATATTTACAAGGTCACTATCATGTCTAAGATATTAGATTTGGATATCATAGGAATCGATTCGAGTTATTTAATTAATATGAAACCAGCAGAAAATATCATATTAAGGATGGATAAGAAACATCATCCATTTTCGTATTATTATCATCCTTATTTGGTTGTTTCAGATAATGTAAAAACATTGGATGGCAAAACTGATCTGTTTGTAGTAGATCCTTTTCAAAGGAAGGATGCTATTAAGCGAAAAATAAAAAGCGGAGTTGGTATAGAAATTTCAATTGCTTTTTCAAAAAAACTTGACGCATCATTGGCTGGTAAATGGTTAAAGGAAGTAAAATCGATTTATGAATTTTGTAAGTCGAATGATTGCCAATTTGTATTGTCTAGTGGTGCTACGTCTTTGAACGAATTGGTATCTGCTAGATCATTTGAATCGCTGTTAAAACTTATAGGCATTAGCCCTGTAAATTACTGGAATGAAATCTCTGAATGGTTGTACACTAAAAATAAAGTAAGATGGGCCCATGCTTAATCATAGAGAAAAAAGAAGATATCTTGCAATTATGTATGACGACAATACGATCTTAAGTCCCTTTCAGTTACATGAAAAAATTGCTGAACGCTTTAAAGAGCTATTCGGATCGATCAATTGCGAATTAGCAATGTTGAAATTATATGATTCTAAATTGGGAAACATATTGTTTGTACGGTGTAAACTGAAATACCTTGACTATCTGTTAGTTTCTTTGAGTATGACTCAGCCGTCTTTCACAGTAGTCAGTTTATCAGGTACAATTAAAAGATTGAGAAAGAACGTTACGAGCCTGGACATTAGAAACATTAAAAGCATTGCAAAGTGAATATATCAAGGGGATGAGGTAAATTTTTGTTGCTGCTCAAATCTGAGGAAAAATCTATGAGGATCTCGCGACGAACTGACCCATTTAATTATTTTAGACCATGATAGGTGCTTGACCATCACTTGACGATAGAATTATTCCTAGATAATCCGAACAATCAAATTATATTATTTCTTTATTTATTCTGCAAAAAATGCTATATCATCGATCATGAAAACTGCAGTGAATTTTAATTTGATTAAACTAAGGGCAAGATCATTTGACTAGCAATAAATTGATATTAGATAATTGGATAACGGTACTCTGTGGAATATCAGTTTAATGTTTTCTAAGCTAAGGAATTCCGGAATTAAAGATTTACTGAAAAAGGAAATAGTTCTATCATTGATTGTAATTTCAGTTTATTTTATTGAAATCTCATTTGATCCTCAATCTGTCTCAATTGAAGCTTTTACGAGGATACTTAGTAACGATAGTTTTGATTCAATAAATCCCCAGTTCTCAGTTTCTAACAGTCATATCTATGCAGCCTGGGTAAGTAATGTCAATTCTCTTAATAGCGATGTAATGTTTAAGAGAATCGATGAAAGGTCAAGTTTGTTTTCTGACATAGTGAACTTGAGTAGTACTCCTGGAATTTCAAATATAATAAAATTAACAAGTAGTAAAAATAATGTTTACATTGCCTGGGAAGAAAAAGAATTAGGTCGCTGGGACTTGTTATTTCGCAAAAGTGCCGATTATGGCAAGAACTTTGGCAATGTGATTGCCTTGAGTAATATTACCGGCAATGTGCATCTGCATGATTTAAAAAAAAAAAAAAAAAATATAATGGTCGCATGGGCAGCAAATGAAAATACCTCGTCGACAAATAAGGATATTTTCTTTAGAAAAAGCATGAATTATGGTGATTCCTTTAATGATACGATAGATTTAAGCAATAACAACAACGATTCGCTCGATCCACATATTGCCACAAACCAAGATGGTTCTATATTATATATCGTATGGACTGAATGTGATATTAAACTTGATGAGCCTATGTGTACCATAGAATTTACAAAGAGCTTGAATCACGGCGATAATTTTACAATTCCGAGAAATTTAAGCAGTATGATCTCTTCTTACAGCAAATCAATAAGATATACTCAAGTTGATAAAACTATTCCAAATGCCACCTCTTATGTGGAGTCGCAGGATTTAGCTCACATGGTGGAAAGACAGGAAGGATTCAATGCTATAAATCCAACTGTCTTCACGACGTTGGAAGGTAAGAATGTCTACGTTTTATGGGAACAGGAGCAAATTAGAACAGGTAATTCAGAAATATTTGTTGCGGTAAGTAATGATTTTGGAAAATCGTTTAATCAAGCAATAAACATCAGCAATTCTTCTGGAATTTCTCGATTTGCGCAAGGTCAGCTTGTGGACAACGATTTTTATGTAGTCTGGTCTGACACACTAGATAATTATAAAAATTTTGATGTCATGCTAAGAAAAATTGATCCAAGCAACAAAGCTGGTAAGGTTATAAATATAAGCCACAATAAGGGAAATTCTGTATCGCCATTCCTACTAGTCAGTAACAATCTGATATTTATAGCTTGGAACGATGACACAAATACGAATTCAATTTTGTTGCGGCGTGGAGACATTTCAGGGTCATTGGATGCTGCAACAAAAATGAACGTTGAGAAGCCAGGGATTTACACGGATCCTTTGATTTTTGATTCAGGGAATAAAATATGGATTGCCTGGACTGAATATAATGGTATTTTTCACAAGTTAGCTTTAGATAATCTGAAATATTAGGATCCTTGCATCGGCCAGCGTGGCACAGATATTTATATTCATAGCATCCATGCAAGTCCAAGTTCCATGATTAATTTTTTAGATCTAAGATAAATGAATTGGAC
>DATEFQ010000004.1:0-6500 GCA_035280585.1 Nitrososphaeraceae archaeon | reverse complement strand
CATGTCTACTGAAAGTGAAATATCTACAAAGAAAAGTACTTTTCTTAAAAATTCAAATAAATTTGCTCTAGAATATGACCTGTTTGACAGCATAGTAGGATATAATGATATCAAAAAATTATTTCACTTATCCTTTGGATCTCAAAGACCAATTCACATCTTACTTGTTGGTCCGCCTGCATCAGCAAAAACGTTGTTTATGTTAGGGTGCATGAAACTTGACCGCTCTTATTTTACATTGGGTACACACAGTACCAAATCTGGGATGGTTGATTACCTATTTGAAAAGCGTCCTAGGTACTTGATTATTGATGAGATTGAACACATGTCGATCAGAGATCAGACGGCTCTCCTTAGTCTTATGGAGACTGGAATAATAGCAGAGACAAAACACCTGAAGACCAGGAATACCCAACTTAAGACCTGGGTTTTCGCTACTTCAAATCAAACTAACCATATGCTCACTCCCTTGCTTTCCAGATTCATGGTATTACACTTCAAACAATACAAATATGAAAATTTTCTAGATATATCGATACATATGCTTGCGCAGGAAGGTATTGCAAAGGATGTCGCAAATGAGGTCGCAGCTCAGGTGTGGCATAAAATGAAATCAAAGGATATAAGAGATTGTATAAAGATTGCACATCTTGCCAAAACGAAGAATGACGTAAATTGGATTGTGGAGACACTTCTAAAATATAATACTCCGTCCTATAGTCCCAAGAAATCATGATCAAACCTCAACTAAAATTCCTTTGTACTATTGATGTTCAATACTTGTCAAATGGTGCTTGAGACTAGGAAAATACTAAACTGGATCCTTCAAATTCTTTTCTTATCTTTTAGTTAACAGAAAAAGAAATGTAATTACTAAAAACCAAATCCACCACCATCAAATCCATCAAATCCACCGCCATCAAATCCACCGCCATCATTTCCTGTATCTTGAGAATCTGCACCTGCACCTGAACTATCTGTAGTATCAGTACTTGAAGTAGTATCTTGAGCATTGCCGCTATTATCCACATTAGCTCCCGCATCACTGAACGAGCTCTCCATTGGATTTAATGCTAGACCCAATAAAGACATCATTGAGGTGAAAAAGAGGATGTCCATTAATCCCGTGAAAAGCATCATCGGCATCCATGCTCTATTTGAAACCATAAATGAATCCAACTGTGATTTGTCTCCACTGTTATAGTACTGTTGCATTTTTTGAACATTTTCTTGTAATTCTTTTTTCTTGTTGTCAAGAAGACTAGAACCCGTTTCTGTTATTTTTAATTCTATTTTTTTCCTACCTAAGAATCCTCTCTTCTCATTCCTTATTACCAATCTCTGAAAAACAAGATCATTTACAATTTGTTCAACTTCAGCCTTAGATAATTTAGACACTCGCGATATCTTATCAATATTATTGATTCCTCTTGAAATCGCATCTAGAACTATGAAATGGTTAGGACTGTGTCCAATATCGACTTTGTCAGACATGTTGATTTTACCCACATAAGTTTACTTAAATCATTCGTTTCTGGTATCTTGAAGTAGGAATGTTGAGATTCGTGTAAGAATCTAGATCTTTTTTTGATATGTTGTCGATCCGATGATTTAGATGGCAAACTTTGGAATCATTTGATCAATTACTATATGTTTTTCTATTGTGAAATATTATATTTTAAAAGTTTAAAATTATTGATTTCAAAATTAGATAATTGGCGGGTACAGACAGTTTCGGAGTTGAAAACGGAATGGGGATCAGAGCTGTAGAATGGATGAATTTATATTCAAAGGACAGGAAAATGGATTTTAAGGCACAACTAGAAGGTTATCGGATTTCATCAAAAAATTTTGGTGATTTTGAGATAATGTCGTGGAATGGAAGTTGGTCCGATGCACGTAAGATAATTATTAAGGCTAGTACTAAACTTAGTATGAAAGTCATAGAATCAGGTTACCATCAGAAAGATAACCTTTTGACTTCATTTTTTGGTTTTGGAAAAGAATTTGCTAAAGTGTACAAGAAAGGTAACTTTGTCGGAACTATTGTATTAGGAATACGTTCTGGAAAGTGGTATATAAAATCAGAAAAACTTGGTTAGAATTTTATAATTTAATATTTAAAATTTAGAAATAGGGTATGATGTAACTATCTCGTACTGTTGTCTAGAAACCTTACCTTTTGAATAAAAAGTCACATAAACTTTTTCCAGCAACACCGACACACTCGTCGTACAGATCTTGTGGACTTTTATTATTGTCATTTTGTGATGGGAGTCTATTAGAAAACTCATCCATTGATGAACTGATTTTAGGCTGATTGGGCCTTTCCCCCAATATCAGGTCTAATTGTTTAATCGCATTGTCTCTTAGAACGGTGAGGTGCACTGTATCTCCCACATGTTTCTGACTTTCGAGGTATGATAGGATATCATCAATCTTTGATACATCTATCTTATCAATTTTTAATATAACGTCTCCTCCCACGTCGACATCTCTACCATTATACGTAGTTGTAGTTGATCCTGCTCGTAAACCAGCTTTGTCAGCCGGACTGCCTTTCGTGATACTAGTTATTAGGAATCCTTTTGTCTCATTCAACCCGATCTGTTTGGCTAAATCTGGCGAAAGACTAAGACCGACTATTCCAATGTACGGGTGTTGATATGAACCGCTCTGGATAAGGGAAGTTGCAACTTTACTAATGGTGTTAGAGGGAATGGCAAAACCAACTCCAGAGTAGACTCCAGTATTCGAAAATATTGCTGTATTGATTCCAACCACCATACCTTCGGTATCAATAAGAGGACCACCAGAATTTCCTGGATTAATGGCAGCATCCGTTTGAATAATATTAGGGATAGAATATGATGATCCTGCTCCTTCAATATTATCTTGATTGTCATTTGATGGCAATAACCTACCCAAGCCACTAACTATTCCTTGAGTCATTGAACCTGACAGTCCAAATGGATTTCCAATCGCAACAACCGTTTCGCCAATTCTCAAGGATGAGGAGTTGGCCAAGGGCAGAGGTGCTAGTTTATCAGGGGAAATATTCTTTACCTTAATGACTGCCAAATCTGCAAATTGATCAACGCCGACAAGGTCGGCAGGATAAACATTACCATCTAGAAAGGTAACTTGCAATTCATTATTGTTGTTATTATTATTGGTCCCTGATGCTACGACATGATAATTTGTGATTATATGGCCCTCCTTATCATAGACAAACCCAGAGCCTAATCGCGATCCCAATTCATTAGAGTTATCTCGCTCAGTCACTTGTACGACAGATTTTTGAACCTTTGAGAAGAGATCAGGAAGTGGCATAGAACTCTGTTTCGTAGAGTTTTGAGATGCCGATGTTTGTGCCGAAGCTAACCTAGTAGAACTAAAAGTTACGCAAGGGACAGTTGCAATTAAGATCAAAAATGAGAGTGTTAGTAAAAACTTCCTTTCAATCATTTCCTTAACTTTATGCTATTATGCACGATCCTATATTTGAACCATGGTAATTTAATTCGAATTATCTCATCTGAAATTCATTCTAAATCTTTACGGATTTTCAAGCGATAATCTGATTCATGGTATTGGCATGTAATGCGGTGGATTCTAAAACTATAATGCAATTCCATGTTTTTCCTATTTATACTACCAATACAGGAAAACCTTGATTTATCCTCAGAATAAAAACGATACAAAGAAATTCAAGTGTCTATTGTATCTTTGATATGTCGAAGGACGAATCTTCAATAATGTATCTAAAATACAAGGACCTGAGAGATATGCTAAAAGTTATACTATTCTCTTCCCAGTCTGCTTTAGGACTAACTCCTATGCTATATCACATAACGCATAAGTCAAAAGAAATTCTCTTTATTGAAACTGGGGCTTTGGGCGGAGCATTAGTTCATTACATCGTTGAGAAGGAAAAACCAAAAGAGAAGTTCATTGAATTGAAACAATTAACCGGAGAATACAACTTCGTTGAAAAGATAGGAACTGATACGCATTCAATCTATATTCCTATACTCGAATTGGATACCACATCCATTGAATTTCCTATTTAAAACTTAAACTTAAAATTTGTTTCGAGATTTTGATTAAATTTAGGAACGAACTCATAATTTGAAGTGAAAACTGTAGACTCATTCTATGATGGATATTCAAAAGCATCATCAGACTCCTTTTTACTATAAGCTTAAATCTGTTACTAATTTAGGGAATAATGGTTCAGAATAGGAAGGGGAAGGTTATCTGTCTTTGATCATGGTATAATGCAAAATGCTGTTCTTTAGATTTCGAAAATTGAATACTTTGACATCGCTAATTAACACCCCAGAAGGTACGAATGAAGTGTCACTGATTATGGATTGCAGCGCAAATGACTGAAATTAGCCCCTTGAATACAATCTTTTCACAATATAGTAGGTTTTAAAAATAGCAGGATAGAATAATTAAGTATGGCAGACGAAAGGTTATCTCAATTTTTAAAGGAAGGTAAAGATTGGGAGAAAAAACCAACCAGTATACCTGGAGTATTTTTACTTAAAATGCCCGAATTCAAAAACAGGCCTCCATACATCGCGATAGAAATCAATCCAGTTGATACCTTAGGAGCGGCAACTAAAAAACGTGGAATATTAATTAAATCTAGTTCTGAATTAGAACAGATAAGCAATATTCTTAATAACGCAAAAATTGTTCAGCTTGCCGCTAGTATAGATGAGGTAAATCCAGAGAAAAAGACAAAACCAATACCTTCTCAAACTGACGTATTTGAGATCTAATAAAGTAAATTATGATCATAGAAATAATACTAATAGAACTTTAAATTTCGATGCTTAAGTCACTTTTTGATTTTATTATTTTCAATTAATGGATATAGTTAATACATGTCATTAAACAAAGAATCCCCTTACTTTACCCACCCTCTCCTTAGGAAAAATAATCTGAAATTTAGAGATTATCAGAACTTGATTGCTAATTCGGCATTGACAAAGAATACTTTGGTAATTCTTCCTACAGCATTGGGAAAGACAATAATATCCTTACTTGTATGCATTAATGCTCTTTATAATAACAGAGACAAGAGAATTCTGATCTTAGCACCGACAAGACCACTTGTGAATCAACACAGGGATTCATTTGTATCATCCATAAAATTATTTGACGACCAAGTTGCTATGGTTACAGGAAAAATACAGCCGCATGCAAGAGCAATTGTGTGGAATAACGAATCGATAAGACTCGTTTTTTCTACCCCTGAATTAGTAAAAAACGATATCTTAGAGCGGCGACTTTCCCTAAAAGATTTTACTTTGATTGTATTCGACGAGGCGCATCGTGCGGTTAAAGATTATGCATACACTTTCATAGCAAAGCAATACCTACAAGATTGCTCTTGCCCAGTAATCCTCGGATTAACTGCGAGTCCGGGGTCGGAAATAAATAAAATTCAAGAGATCTGTGATAACTTATTCATTGAACGTTTAGATTATAAAACTGAAGAAGACGCTGACGTAAGACGATACATAAATCGAATAGATCTTAAATGGACCTGGTTTGATCTCCCGTCAGAGTATCAATATATAAGATCTATCTTGAAGACAATGTTAGATGAAAGACTGAATTGGTTAGTTACAAGAAATATGATAAAAAAAAATTCGAAATGGATCTTTAAACGAGATCTGATTTCTCTCGGTAAGCAGCTGCGACAAAATTTGGACAGTATCTTAGGAGATGAACGTAGATCATTATTCCTTGCGGTTATGCAGCAATCAGTGGCATTATCGCTGATGTATTGCATTGAATTGATGGAAAGTCAAGGTTTTTACTCCCTTGAGACTTTTTTGGATAGAAAGAAAATAGAAGATAGCAAGAGCCATAGAATGTTACTAAGCGATAATAGAATGAAAGAAGTAAATCGGCTCATTGAACAATTGGAAATAGAGCACCCAAAGATTGAATACCTTATTAAAATTCTAAAAGAAAGATTTGATTCTCAGTTTAATTTGAATAGGAACAGAAATTTAGCCGACTCTGTTTTAGGAAAAAATTCCAGAGTCCTTGTATTTACCCAATACCGGGACACCGTACAACATTTAGTTGAATTGCTGAACAAAAACGAGATGAAAGCATCTGGGTTCGTGGGTCAATCTGATAGACAAGGTGTTCCGGGTATGAAGCAGGAAGAACAAAGGATTATCTTGGAAAATTTTAAGAAAGGGGACTTTAATGTACTTGTCGCAACTTCTATTGCAGAAGAGGGGCTCGATATTCCAGAGGTTGACCTTGTTATTTTTTACGAACCAATACCAAGTGAAATAAGACACATTCAAAGAAGAGGAAGGACTGGGAGAAAAAATACCGGGTCAGTACTAATTCTTGCAACAAAAGATACTATTGACCAACGCTATCTCGAAATAAGTAGAAAAAAAATCCAAAAAATGAATTCGATTCTTTCATCTATTAGTACAAATCTAAAACTCAAACCA
>DATEFQ010000003.1:0-3806 GCA_035280585.1 Nitrososphaeraceae archaeon | reverse complement strand
ACCAACATGGTTCTCTCTGCAATATACGGCGGTCTTGGTCCTCCCACCCAAATGGGAGCAAAAATTTTTCTAATTGTCGAATATTTCTTGCCTCTTGATTTTATGAATTCAATTAAGGCAATCGACGAGTTGATCCCCTTACCTGCAACCCCGACCTTACCTTTGCCCTGACCAGTTGGGATTATCCAAACAAAAAATCCAGGATATTTTTCTGAATCAAAAAGAATCTCTACCGTACTACCATCAATCCATTTTGCATAAATTTCATATTGAGCGGAAGCCAAGATCCCGTTTTGGCTGGCATCCCTTAAAGAGCCTAACCCCTTTGCATCAACATAATATCTACATCGGAATTCACCATCTGAGGTTTTTACAATGTAGTTTGATTGATTCTTAGAGACGGATTTGAAAGAACATCGCGTTCTTATTTGAGCACCTGCATCTTGCGCTTGTTTAGCAATTTGTTTGTCCAAACCTCTACGATCTACTACTATGACATTTTGTTTTTCGGCACAAAGCTCGAAGCTGGCAGACTTAGAGCTAATTGTGGCTTTTGAGACGGCATTTTGAAAATTATTTGAATCGAGAATTAGACCTAATTTCTGCAGTCCGCCGAGACTGACCATTCCTCCACAATGTTCCGGAGTTCCAATTTCATGATCTTCTTCGATCACAATAGTAGAAATTTCATTAGACGAACATTCTCTTGCTGTTGTTAATCCTGCTACACTCCCGCCGGCAATTAATACATCATAATATTCAGTAACCAACAAAGAAACAAATAATTCATCATTTTTATTAACTAAACTGTAGTGGAATTCAAACAGGTCATTGTCGTAAGAAGGGATCTTCACATGGGTACAGGTAAGATAGCTGCCCAGGTTGGACATGCTGCGGTATCAGGAGCTGAAAAATCTAGAAAATTGAATAAAACATGGCTAAGAAATTGGTTCAATGAAGGGCAACCAAAAATAGTCGTAAAAGTAAACAGCTTAGAAGAATTACTTCAAATACATGGCGATGCAGAAAAACTCATGATTCCCCTAGTAATCATACAAGATAGAGGTCTAACACAAATTGAAACAGGGACTGTAACCTGTATAGGAATCGGTCCTGCACCCTCTACCATTATTGATACGGTGACATCAGAGCTTAAATTACTGTGATTAATATCTTTCAAGTAAATGATTCCCATGCATTCAGATTCACATGTTGCGTTTCTGATGTCAATTTCGCAGTGTTCCAAACATGTATATATACTTCCATTTATAAAGCCAACCTAGGATGCCTGAAACTAAGCCCATTGTTAGTATTGAGAATGTGGTTGCTTCTGCAACTGTTAATCAAACTGTAAATCTTAATTTAATTACCCAGATATTTCCAGATGTGGAGTATCATCCAGATCAGTTCCCGGGACTAGTATTTCGACTGAAATCACCTAAGACTGCAACTTTGATATTTAGTTCTGGAAAAATGGTCTGCACTGGTGCAAAATCTGAAGAACAGGCAATTAAAGCAGTAAAAAATGTAGTTCAGAAGCTCAGAAAAGGCAGTATCCCTATTGAAAATGAACCACAGATAGAAATACAAAATATTGTGGCATCCGCGAGTTTGGGGGGCAAGATACACTTGGAATTGGCCGCAAGAGTATTACCACGTAGTATGTACGAACCAGAACAATTTCCCGGATTGATTCATAGGATGCTTGATCCAAAAACTGTGATTCTTCTATTTGCTAGCGGAAAATTGGTTTGTACCGGCGCAAAAAAAGAGTCGGAGGTATATAGAGCAGTTCACAATTTGCATGATTTACTTGAAGAAAAGAATCTAATGATATATGAGGGTTAAAGGTATCATACAGTCACTTGTATTTACTATGATTAGATCACGATATGCCTGAATTATGGCTAAATTATGGCGGGACTGACATTATTTTAGACCTCAAAGTAGAGAACCTTTCTCTTGTAGAAAATTCAAAATTCGATATCCGTACGAATGAAAGTATAGCTGAGGACATTAAATCAATTCCAGTTACTAATGAAACAACATTAGTCCCACTTGACGGATCCAATTCCACCGTTCAGATCACAGCTGCGTTAGTTTCTCAAGCACAATGTACGGGCATTTCTTTATCTATTGAATCTATTCCATCTGCGCGCAAAAAATTATCAAATAAAATATCAACCCAAAATATAACTATAATTGAAAAGAATACTGATCATTTTATTAAGCGTGCAAATGAGAAAAGTACAATTTTCATTTCTAAATCAAATATTGACCCCTTTTTTGGTTATTATGGCACTCCTACCAATCTCTTACGTCTAATTGAACAAAACAAAATGAACGAAGTATTTCATTCAAGAGTAGATGACCTTCCTCATCCCGGAGAAAAATGCCCACCAACTGAAATTGCAAATGAGTTCTGTGAGAACATGGAAGCAAAGTCTATTGAAATTATTTCGAATAACTCTGGCATACACAATATTTACTATGGTCAAATAACTCAATCGTTTCAAAATGCCACTAACAAACTGACTAATCTTTCATTGGAAAATGAACAGGAACTAAAGTCATTAATTCTAGGAACAAACATTGATTCTAGCTCAAGTGGAACTCTGACTAGTTCTCTAGATTTACTATGGAATTCAATCAATGTTCTTAAAAAAAATGCAACTGTTGTAATTATTTCTGAAAATAGCAAAGGCTTTGGTAGCCAGGCATTAGAGAAATTAGCTTATGGAAAATTAAAATTGGAAGATTATCGGAATTATGACTATTTTGATGGATTGGAGCACCTCATGTTTATCAATAGTTTAAGTGAAAAGTACAGTGTGGCAATTCTTTCTTCCTTGCCAAAGTATTATTTGAAAGAAAAATTCGGATTTAATATATTTTCCAATGTTCAGGAGGCTGCTGAAAAAATTCTTGACATAAATGGCAAAAGTCATAGGATTTCTCTCGTTCAAGATCCAAATATCGCCATTTTTAAGAAGGGTAATTAGATTGGGAAATTAGCACATTATGTGCTTTGAAAAACCCAAAGTTAAAATAATTAAAAATCATTAATTTGGTAATTTGCAGAGCTGCTTGCGAAAAAGTGGAGACTATGTGTTTTATAGATGTGGGCAAGGCAACCTATCATCGGTTATTGAAATAAACCTGAACTCACTTCCTGAACATTATACAGAGTATTTTTTTGAGTCAATTCTGAAGGAGTTACCAGAGGCATTTATTGTTGCAGAATTTGAAGGAAATATCATTGGGTACGTAATGTGTAAGGTTGAATTTGGATTTTCAAATTTCAGAAAGTTAGGTTTTGTAAAAAAGGGACATGTAGTTTCTATTGCCATATTGGAAGAGCATAGAGGAAAAAAAGTTGGAACTATTCTAATGGAAGAGGCAATGAACGGACTAGTTGCAAGAAGAACTGAAGAGGTTTACCTCGAAGTAAGGGTTAGCAACTATGCTGCAATAAAGATGTATGAAAAGCTAAATTTTAAGGTAAAATCGAGACTGAAATCGTACTATAGGGACGGAGAGGATGCTTACTTGATGGCATTAGAGTTGTTATGAGTGGAGTTAGTGCGAATAACGGTATGAGACAGAATAAAATAATTGGATTAATATTACTCATAGTTCCTTCACTTTTTTTCATATTTTTTTCATATTTGTTGTTATTTACGCAATGGGATATTCTTGTGATAAAAACAACACTGATAATTATAGTGGGTATCCTGATTAGCGTACTTGTTTGGATGGGTTATACCATGGCTACTGCCCCTCGCGAAAAATGAAATATTAATTAA
>DATEFQ010000002.1:0-15031 GCA_035280585.1 Nitrososphaeraceae archaeon | reverse complement strand
AACATGAAAGATGGTATCATGTAAATAAACATAGGTCTCATTTGTTGTTGTTGAACTTCTAGATTCATTTTATTGACATATGCTTGTTTTTTCTTTAGTTCTGCAATCTGCTCCTTGTCCTGCTTTTTTACGGCAGCCATCATTTGCTTTCTAAATTCAACTGATTCTTTCATGATTTTACTCATTTTTTCGATATCAGTAGTCTTTTTTCTCAGCATTGCAAACGCTACATTCAATCCAATGGCGATAAGAGCAGCGACAATCATTGAACTAAATGAGAATGGGAAAGGAGGATTTTCTGAATAGTGTGTAGAAAAAAATAGCTGCATTATTACTAAGCTAAAGTCCATTTAGAATCTCCAATTCTCTTATCAGAGAGTCGTAGGCCGTTTATAAGGATTTCAGTCTAATAAGATATCTAAAATTCAAGTGCTTAGCAAAAAAGTAATGATTTATTTCAGAAAAATTCTTATTCGATCCTATTAATTTGTAGCAGTTCTAACCTACTGAACCTTCCATCTCTAATTTTAGCAACCTGTTCAGCTCTACCGCATATTCCATAGGCAGCTCTTTAGTAAATGGTTCCATAAACCCACCAACTATCAATGATAGAGCATCGGATTCTGAGAAGCCCCTACTCATCAAATAGAATATTTGGTCTTCGCCTATTTTTCCAACAGTAGCTTCATGTGAGATAGTCGCATCATCTTCATTTACTTCTACGTAAGGATAAGTGTCAGTTCGCGAGTTCTTGTCAAGTAGTAAAGCATCACATCTAACATTTGATTTTACTCCAGTCGCGCCTTTTGCAACATGCAATAATCCTCTATAGGTGGTTCGGCCTGCGTCTTTACTTACAGACTTGCTTGTAATCCTAGACGTCGTATCCGGAGCCAAATGAACTGCTTTTGCGCCAGCATCTTGATGTTGCCCGCTACCAGCAAAAGCTATTGAAATTACTTCAGCATGTGCCCGTCTACCAAGCATATAAACACCTGGATACTTCATCGTTAATTTGCTTCCAAGGTTACCATCAATCCATTCGACTGTTGCATTTTCATATGCATAAGCTCTTTTTGTGACCAAGTTGTATACGTCCTTACTCCAATTTTGAATAGTGGTGTATCTTATCTTGGCGCCTCTTTTTGCAATTAGCTCTACAACTGCGGAATGAAGTGATTCTGTTGTGTAAACTGGCGCAGTACACCCTTCTATATAGTGTACTTCTGATCCTTCATCCGCTATTATGAGCGTTCTTTCAAACTGACCAATATTTTCTGCATTGATTCTGAAATACGCTTGTAGTGGAAGATCAACCTTTACGTTTCGCGGCACATATATGAAAGACCCACCAGACCATACAGCACTATTTAATGCGGCAAATTTATTATCTTCTGGAGGGATAACCTTACCAAAATGCTTCTTCAGTATTTCAGGATATTTCTTGACAGCAGTATCAGTATCAGCAAATATCACGCCTTGTTTTTCCAAATCTTCTCGTAGATTATGATACACAACCTCTGACTCGTATTGCGCGCCAACTCCTGCTAGAAACTTTCTTTCTGCTTCAGGAATTCCTAATTTTTCAAAAGTATTTCTTACTGATTCCGGAACGTCTTCCCAGCTTTTACTTTGTTTGTCTGATGCCTTTGCATAATAGTAGATATTCTGAAAATCAATATTAGTCAGGTCGCCACCCCAGTTTGGCATGGGCTTGCTCAGAAAAACTTCATAAGATCGTAGCCTAAATTCTCGCATCCAATCTGGTTCATCCTTAAGTCTACTGATTTCTTCTACTGTTCCTCTCGAAAGCCCTTTCTTACTCAAATAAACATAAAGCTCTGTAGAATCTTTGAAGTCATATTTACTATAGTCCATATTCAGATCTGAGGTCATTAAGAATTATAACGTCGTTATTGTATATATACTATATGATATATTTGATGAAAACATAGAATCAGTTGAAATCAAAAATTGTCAATTCTAATCCAAAAGGTTTGTATGTAATGATTAAATAAATACGTGAGCATCTACTCAATAGTTCACACCAGGTGCGCCCAATTGATAGTCGATCTTAATCTAACCAACAAAAAAGCGATTGTGATTGGAGGAGGTACTGAAGGATTACGTAAAGTGCATGGTTTGCTCGATCAGGGGTGTGAAATAACGATGATAACTAACAGACTAAATAAGGATATCAAAAAGTTGAGTGATGATGGAAAATTAAGACTAATAAAAAGGAGAATAAAAAATGCTTCAATTCTTAATGAATTTAGCGATATTTTCTTGATTTTGGCAGCGACGGATAACAAAGAATTGAACAAGAAGCTAGTAGAGAGGGGCAGATCTATTGGCTCCTTTGTTTATGCCGCTGATGATCCAATTATAAGCGATTTTTCATATACATCGCTGGTGAACATTGAGGGTCTGATACAAGTTGCTATTTCAACATCAGGAAAAAGTCCCATAATGGCTAGAAAAATAAGGATGAAAGTGGAAAAGATGGTACGCAAAATAATTAATGAATCAGATACCAGCAATATAATTTTACAAGAATACGCACGTAAAATAGCGAAACGAGAAATAGTTACAGTGAGAGAGCGAAAAGAATTTTTATACTCATTGATAAAAGATAAAAATATCCAATATTTGTTAAGATCAAATAAGCTCGACCAAGCAAAAATGATTGCATTAAATATGTTAAAAAATTGGGAAAAATGAGTAAAACATGTATAAATTAAGTACATATGGAATAAAACTTTTGAATGTGAGAATAACTCACAAGAAAGCCCCAATTCACACTCTCGAGAAATTTACTTTTAAGGATATTGATATGGCTCATAGAAAGTTTCTGACCAGTGCAGACATAAGAGAATGTCTTATTCTACAAACTTGTAATCGAGTAGAAATTTTTCTGGCTGTAGATAAAATAGAGGTTGAAAATATCTTTCAGATCTGGAGAGATATTACTGGAATAATAGATTTGTCTTTTAAACCTGCTGAATTTGATCACGACAAGGGAGCAATTAAACATCTTCTACGATTGACATCGGGGCTAGAATCACTAGTAGTTGGAGAGGATCAAATATTGGGTCAGGTAAAAAGGGCATTTGAATATTCTCGTCAGAATTGCTACGTTGATTCTTTTATACCGATAATATTTGAACACGCAATAAAGGTTGGAAGCAGAATTAGAACGAATACTGGTTTGAATAAAGGTAGTGTATCAATTGGCTCAATTGCAGTCAATTTGGCAGAAGAGTATTTTGATGATTTTGAGAATAAGAAAGTTCTTCTGATTGGCACCGGTGAGGGGGCTACACTTGTTGCAAAATCACTCAGGAAAAGACAAGTGAACTTTGAGGTCGCGAGCAGAACTTTCGAGCGTGCAAAGTCATTTTCCAGTACCGTCGGTGGAACGCCTGTGAAGTTTGAAGATGCTCTTCATAAATTCGACAACACCGATATAATTTTTGTATCTACAACGGCACCATATTATCTAATCACCTATGATAGAATTTTTAAGAGCAGTAAAAAAAATCGCGGAATGATGATATTTGATCTTTCTAACCCTAGAACTGTGGATGACAAAATAGCAACAATATCGGGTATAAAACTAGTAAATATAGATCAGATTGCTGAAATAGTAGATAGAAATTTGAAGCGTAGACATGAAGAAATAAGATTGGCGGAAAAAATGATACAAAATGGAATGCAATCTATGGATCTCCTATTTAGAAAGATCAAAGCAGAACCTTTTGTGGTATCAATATTCAAAATAGTTGATGATGTGAGAAACAGAGAATTATCAAAAGCTGCTAGGATGCTTGGTATCAACAAAGGAATGAAGGAATTTGAAATAATTGAACAATTGTCATATGCAATAGTCGAGGGCATTTTATCGACGCCTATGAATAATTTCAGAAGGGAAATTGGTAACACAGAAAAAAATGAAGAAGTATTGAATATAGTATCTAGGATTTTCAATTATGAACCAAAATGAAGAATCTGAGTTTGTTGGGTTTCCAAAAGTAAGATTAAGAAGATTAAGACGGACAGCAGCCATAAGGAATTTGTTAGCAGAAACTAGATTGTCTGTCAAAGACCTCGTCCATCCTGTATTTATTCAGGAAGGAATTGATGAACCTAAAGAAATAGAAATGATGCCGGGAATCTTTAGAATCCCTATAAAAGGTCTAGTCAAAAATATTCAAGAGTTGTATGATCTGGGGGTAAGAGCATTCTTGATTTTCGGAATTCCAAAAACTAAAAACGACAAAGCAACAAGTGCTTACCGTAACGATGGCATAGTCCAAAAATCTGTTAAAACATTGTTTCAAAATTTTGGCGGGAAAATTGTTACAATAACCGACGTGTGCTTGTGTCAATATACCAGACACGGTCATTGTGGTATTATTAAGGAGAATGTTCCGAATAATGACGAAAGTTTAAAGGTGCTACAGAGGATTGCAACCAGTCATGCCGAAGCCGGTGCTGATTTTGTAGCTCCCTCTGCAATGATGGATGGACAAGTAAAAAGCATAAGAAATGCATTAGACTATAATACTTTCTACAATGTAGGAATAATTGGGTATTCGGCAAAGTTGTCGTCAAATCTCTATACACCTTTTAGGGACGCGTCCCACTCCACGCCTGAATTTGGAGATAGGAAGTCTTACCAAATGCCTTTTCAAAATGCAAATGAGGCTTTAAACGAGATAATGATGGATGTCAGAGAAGGAGCAGATATAGTAATGATAAAACCCGCTTTGCCTTATCTTGATTTAATTTACAAGACCAGACGAACTACCTTATTACCAGTCTGTGCATACAGTGTCTCGGGTGAATATTCTATCATAAAAGCAGCTGCACTTGAAGGATGGATAAATGAAGATGAAGTGGTAATGGAGTTTACTACGTGTATAAAAAGGGCAGGAGCTGACATCATAATATCATATCATACAAAGAAAATTGCGGAGATATTAAACAGATCGTAAAGATACAATTATAACAGTTACGAAATTAAGTTTTCATTGCTTGTCATCCACTCTATTTGATAGAGCAAAACAAATTATTCCAGGCGGTGTGAATAGTCCAGTTCGTTTCTATGAACCATATCCGTTTTTCGCCTCTTATGGAAAGGGGTCAAAAATTATTACAAGAGATCATAATACACTAATTGATTATTGTCTAGGATATGGGGCTGTCATACTGGGCCATGCATTTCTTGATGTCATAAACGCTGTAAGAACACAGCTGGACAAGGGTAACATTTTTTGTGTTCCCACTGAAAACGAGGTCAAATTGGTCGAGTTAATAATTCAATTGATACCTAATATAGAAATGGTTAGACTAATGAATACAGGTTCGGAGGCTACTATGCATTCCATAAGATTAGCAAGAGCTTATACAGGGAAAAAAAAGATTGTTAAATTTGATGGCTGTTACCATGGTGCATACGATTATGTCTTGGTTAACCCAGGTTCAAGTGCTTCAACTTCTGCTTATGATGGTAATTTAGCAGAGTCAATGAAACAAACTTTGTTAGTACCATACAATGATATCAGTGCTCTTGAGGAACTGGTAAAACAGAACAAGGACATTGCATGCATAATAATCGAGCCGGTTTTGGCCAATATGGGACTCATAATCCCAGAAGATGAATATTTGAATAAATTAAGAAGAATAACCGAAAGAGAGGGGATCCTTCTAATTTTTGATGAGGTTGTTACAGGCTTTAGATTATCGCCAGGTGGTGCTTCAGAGTATTTTGGTGTTGTGCCAGATATTATGACGCTTGCAAAATCAATTGGCAATGGATTTCCACTTTCCGCTATAGCAGGAAAAAAGGACATAATCGAATTGTTCTCTCCAAAGGGAACTGTCTTTCAAGGAAGTACTTATGCGGGTAATCCAATCTCTGTAACTGCTGGAATCGCAACTTTGGAAAAATTAAAGGAGGTAAAGAATGACTTATATCCGAAGCTTTCACGATTTTCTGATACATTATCAAATGGAATTAAGGATCATATTGGAGATCTAAAACTAGACGCCAGGTTTAATAACATCTCATCTATGTTCCAATTTTTCTTTACAGGTGAACAAATAAAAAATGCATCTAGTGTTAGACGATCAAATCACGGTCTTTACAAGAGATTATTCGATGAATTGCTAAAATCTGGAATATTCATTCCTCCTTCGCAATTTGAGACTTGTTTTATATCATATTCACATGATGAAGATGACATAGATAAAACTATTGAAGCATTCGCAAACGGATTGAGAAAAGTGAAAAGTAGTGAATGATGTTTATAAGGTGGCTACACGAGGAAGCAAGTTGGCACTGATACAAACTAATATTATGACCCGTAGATTGTGCAAAATAGATCCGTCAGTTAATTGCCACATAATTAAGATAAAATCCTTTGGAGATATTAATCAGAATAAAATGGTCTTTTCGGTTGACGAGAAAGGGATTTTTGAAAAGGAGGTTGACAGAGCAGTACTGGAAGAGAGAGCAGACTTCGCAGTCCATAGCATTAAGGACCTTCCAACTGAGCTTGACAGCGAATTAGTAATTGCTTCAATTTTAAAGCGAGAAAAGCCAAATGATGTTCTGATCGGAAAATCAAACATAAACCTTGAACAATTAGAAACTGATTCTCGTGTAGGTACTAGTAGTTTACGAAGAGCTGTTCAAATAAAAAGGAAGAACCCAAATGTGAATGTGATCCCAATAAGAGGTAATGTTGAGACTCGCGTAAAAAAATGCCTGAATGGTACTTTCGAAGCTCTAGTTTTGGCAGAAGCTGGGTTAAGAAGACTCGGCCTAAGTACTCAAATAGTTCAGAGGTTTAATTACCTAGATTTTTTTCCCGCACCGGGACAAGGGGCGATTGGAATTGTATGCAGAAAAGATAACAAGAAGATACGTACAATGCTACAGATGATTGAGGACAAACCAACAAAATATGCCATAGATGCCGAGAGATCCCTGATATTTCAGCTGAACGCCGGTTGTAGATTCCCAGTAGGTGCTATAGCATTACCTAATTTTAGAACTAACAAAATAACACTACATGCCTCAGTCTTTTCTGCCGATGGTTCGCAATCAATAAGCATAAAAAAAACTGGTGCCATTTCAAACTCCTCCAAAGTTGGAATGGACATGGCAAATGATTTGCTGGCAATGGGAGCTGGAGATTTTGCTATTGAGTGGAGAAATGCTCTAGAGAAATGGAACAATCAAAAGTGAAACCAAAAGGCAAAGTGTATATTTGCGGCGCAGGTCCAGGTGATCCGGATTTGTTAACCTTGAAAGCATTCAAACTTTTACCAAAGTGTGACGTTATTCTTTACGACCGATTAGTAAATAAAAGAATTCTCAAAATGGCTAGTCAACATTCAAAAAAAGTATATGTTGGCAGAGAATCCGGTGATCCTACTACCAGTCAAGACATTACAAACGAATTGATGGTGAAATATGCTCAAAAAGGTCAGAAAATACTGAGGTTAAAGGGTGGAGATCCATTTATTTTTGGACGTGGAGGAGAAGAGGCTGAATTTCTTTCGTATAACAATATTAAATTTGAAATAATCCCTGGAGTGTCTTCTCTAAATGGGGCAGCAGTTTATGCAGGAATACCGTTAACACATAGGGAACATTCCTCATCGGTAGTATTATTGACAGGACATGAGTCGGTAAATAAAAAAAGGTCATCTATAGGTTGGAAGTCAGTGTGTAAGGCTGCAGATACAATAGCGATATTTATGGGCCTGGAACAGTTAGGATATATTATTAGGAAGCTTATTAAATCAGGAATGTCGAAAGAGACTAAAATTGCAATTATTGAAAATGCAACCACAACTAAGCAAAGAGTAATTATAGGGAATTTGGATAATATTGAAAAAAAAGTCAAAAATAATAAAATTCATTCACCGACCATAATTATTGTTGGAAATGTAGTAGGACTTCGGAAACAAATTGAATGGTTTCCAACGATTAAATCTAAGCGGCAAATAATTCCAATATAAAAAAATGTTAGCCTTAAATGCTTTTATCATAAGCATAATTCATAATAATATTGCGTAAAATTTTCTTCAATAAAACACTAGCGATAACACGAGGAGAGAAAAACAATAGTAATTTTATACGAATAGTCAAAGAACAAGGCGGTATACCAATATCTCTACCCACTATGAAGATTATTCCCTTAGATTCGCATAAATTTATTGAAAGATTCATCGATATTTGCACTAAAAAATATGCCTACTATATCTTCCTGAGCCCTAATTCTGTAGAAATTTTTGTAGGGATGGTGAGAGAAAATAATCTAACGCACCTTCTGGAGGAACAGTTAAAGAAATGTGATGTAATTGCAATTGGTCCGTCAACAAGAAAAAAGCTCGAAGTCAACAATATCTCTGTAAAATGGTTTCCAAGCAATTATTCATCAAACGGTATTCTAAAACTAATAGAAAAACTGTCCTTGAAATCCGGTACTCGAATTATGATACCAAGGAGTGGTGCATCAAATTCATTTCTAAAGGACAGATTGGGTTCAATGGGTATAATCGTGGATGAATTTCATATATACCTTCCACAAGCAGAAACAATAAATCAAACTTGGATCGCATTTTTGAAAGAATTGGAGAATAACAAAGTACAGGTGCTAATTTTTACAAGTCCATCGGCAGTTCGCTTTTTCTTCTCCATCATGGATAATATGCTTCTGAACTTTATAGGGCATCTAAGAAATGTCGATGCTTTGATAAGCATAGGCCCCAACACAACCAAGGAGTTAATTTCAAAAAATCTATCCCCAGTTGAGTCCGCAGTACACACCATTGAAGGAACAATAGAATTGGCGAAGAGAATTCTATCTAAAAACTGAAGACGCATAGTAACTATAGTAGGCTACAATTGACAATAACATTTAATCAAACCAAATTAGAAAGTATTATCTGATATACAATTGTCGGACAATGGTAATGACGAAATATTTGATATAGATATTTTAAATGACATTGGTCCGGCAACTAAATCTTCCTTGAAGGAGGCTGGATTTAGATCAATTAAAGACCTGGTCATACGTGGTCCCATGGATATCGCTGAAGCTACCGGAATAGCCGTGGAAAAATGTACATTTCTATGTAACAGGGCGAGAGAATTATTAGAAGATATCGGTGTTTTTGACAAACCCTTTATTACTGCAAACCAACTTTATGAAAAAAGAAAATCAGAATATCGCATTACTACAGGTTCAAAAAATTTGGATGAATTACTTGGGGGTGGAATAGAAACGAGAGCAATTACGGAATTATATGGTGAATTCGGAACCGGAAAAAGCCAAATTTGTCACACACTTTGCCTTACTGTACAGGAAACGGAAGACGAGCACAATATATCCAGAGCTCTTTATGTTGACACGGAAAATACCTTTAGACCAGAAAGAATTGCCTCCATTGCTTCTGCAAGAAAAATTGATCCTACTCGTGCTCTGGAAAATGTAATTGTTGCAAAGGCATACAATAGCTCCCACCAAGAAGTGATTATTCAAGAATCCGCTAATATTATCAATTTGCATAATATCAAAATCATGATCGTTGATTCCATAGTATCGCACTATAGAGCTGAATTTCTAGGTAGATCCTTCTTGTCAGAAAGACAGCAGCGAATTAACAGATTATTACATATACTCTTAAGAATTGCTGAAACTTGCAAAATAGCGGTAGTAATAACTAACCAGATACAATCTTCACCCGATGCAATTTTTGGCGATTCCAACAAGGCCACGGGGGGCAATGTTATGGCACACACTAGTACATATCGTATCTATCTAAAAAAAGCTGGCAAAAATCGAATAGCAAGAATGGTAGATAGTCCATATCATTCTGAGAGAGAAGTATTATTTACCATAAATGAACAAGGAGTTGGAGACCCTCAAAAGTGATAAGATAGAGTGAATTATGAATGTGAGCGTCATCTGAAATTATGAAACGTTTACCCAATGAACACGAAATTTTGAGTGCCAGATAATATTAAATTATGGACATATATCAGATCCACTATGCCAAAATCTCACGGGATTAGGAGGAAATCCAGACATATTTTTACTAAGGGTAAACTGTCAAGGGGACTTTCACATTTACTGATTAATTATTCTGTAGGAGATAAAGTCGTAGTAATCATTGATCCGAGAGAGCATAAAACGACTCCGCATCGTAGGTTTCAAGGAAGAGTTGGTTATATCAAAGATATCGGAAGAAGAACTGTAAAGGTAGGAATTCTCGTTGGTGATAAACAAAAGTACTTGCAAACTAAATTAAATCACATTAGGCCAATAAAATAGAAGGTGTTGCAGTTGACAAAAATCACAAAAAAAGAAGTAATAACACTGCCCGATGTCAAAGAAATTTTGGAAATCAAACAAGTTGATGAAATGGATCAAATTCAGAGATGGACTCATGATTATGTGAACAAGTTCTCAAAAATTGCCAGAAAACAATCACAAAAACTTGTTCGAGAGCTGGTAAATGAATGTGGTCTTACAGAAGAAGAGGCGGTAGAAGTTGTAAATATTTTGCCCTCTTCTTTAGAGGAAATAAGAGCTTTTACATTTGGTTGGAAAAAATTAATCTTAACCTCAACCTCGGAAAGTATACTTCAAAAAATTATGTCGGTACATGAAACTTAAAAAGTACGCAGCATATTATTTCAAGTAATTGGATTCTGCCAATCAAGATAATTATCATAGAAATGCTAGTCATGATTATACTATCCACAGTCACAAGTTTGAAGAATATGCCTACGTGCTAGATTTTTCACTTAGAGGAAAATCGAGAACAATAAGGGGCAGAGAAGGAATTATCGTTCAAGCTATGGGTGAAAATCGCCTAACGTTATTAGAATTGCTTGGCGTTCAAAATGTTAATTTTGAAATAGGTGAAAGAGTGTATATAGGGAAGGAGGGACGAAACAAGATACTTAGTGTTCTCGGTAAATTACAATACGATTCTATTTCACAATCTGCAAAGAATGAGCTCCCTTCCATTGTCGAAAAGATAGTTCTCGCAAATGAGGAGCGATTTGTATCATATATTAACACCGCTCAACCAATTACTCCTAGAATTCATTCACTTGAGCTGATACCAGGGATAGGCAAAACATACATGATGAGTATAATCAATGATAGAGAAAAAGAAAAATTTACCTCATTTTCTGATATACAGTCAAGAATTGGTCTGAAAGATATACATAAATTAGTAACAAAAAGAATAATTGAAGAAATTACTAAAGAAACTAGGATGACTCTTTTCGTTGGACGATGAAAAAAGGATCTATCTTGGTCAACACTTTCTAGTAGACTGTAATATCATTTCACAAATAATCAGATCTTGTAGGGTAGCAAAAACAGATGTAGTGTTAGAACTCGGTACTGGATACGGTTACCTAACAAAAGAAATTTCAAGGCTTGTTTATGCGGTATACTCTTATGAAATTGAGAAGGAACTTTATTCAGAAGCAAAAAGATATCTATCAAATGAGAGAAACGTTAAGATTTTCAATATAGATTTTTTTGAAAAACCTCATATTGAGTTTGATTTTTTCTTATCGAATTTACCATATTCTAGATCAAAAGATGTAGTAAAGTGGCTCTCATTCCATGAATTCAGGGAAGCGATATTGTTGGTCCAAAAGGAGTTTTCGGAAAAATTAATAGCGCGTCCAGGTGATGCAAATTATTCGATCATTTCTGTGATTTCCCAGTATTGTTTTGACATTGAGCCACTTTTTGATGTGAAGAAAGAGGCTTTCCTACCACCTCCACAAATCGAATCCAAAGTTGTGAGATTAAGGAGGAATGCAAAGAAAATGACTAAAGATATTGTCTACAAACTAGAGCACCTTTTTAGTCGCAGAAACAAGAAAATAATATCTCTAATAACAGACAACTCCCTTGCCAATAAAAAAATCGATGAATTGGACGCTGAAAACCTCGTAAAATTTTGCAACAAATTAATTGATCTTAAGCAATAAGATAATCTCATCTGTCAATAAATAGTACAATTATAGAAATGAATTTAGAAAAGATCTACATTGTATTACCCATCCGACGATACTATTTTCTTAGCGCGCGTAGTTAGTCATTATCATGGCAACCTCGCCTTGGAGATAGGTACCAGTAGCGGAACGATATTACGAGAATTGTCAAAGAATTTTAGTATCGCCGTAGGAACTGATATAGATTTCTGTTCATTAAAGCTGCTTGTCAGGACGTCGAAGAATAGTAGAGTTATCTGTTGTGATGCTGCATCTGCATTATGTAACGTAAAATTTGATCTCATCGTGTTTAATGCGCCATATCTTCCAAATACGTTAATACATTTTGATAAGAGTGTCGACGGTGGACCTGCAGGTATCGAGGTTTCTATTCGTTTTATTAAAAGTGCAATGGATAAGCTAACCAATGACGGCAAGATCCTATTTCTGATATCAAACCTAACCGACACTAAAAAATTGGCTACATTTATTTCGAAAAATAATCTTAGTGTAACAAGAGTAGCGCAAAAGGAATTATTTTATGAAAGACTACAGATATTTGAAATAAGTCCACAAGTAAATGGATTACAACATAGTTAGTTGCTACATTATGGTAAATACTGCTTTGATCTGGTACCGATCTCATTAGCCATCTTACTCAGAGACGCCGAGCCTCCCAGGTCATAAGTTAAAGATTTTCCATCATTTATGGTTTCTTCAGTAGCAGTAAAAATTGCGTTGCAAATCTCTTGTTCCCCAAGGTATTTGGCCATCAATGCACCAGACAGTATTGTAGCAACAGGATTTACTTTATTAGAACCAGCATATTTTGGGGCACTTCCGTGAGCAGGCTCGAACATTGCATAATCATCTCCATAGTTACCAGAGTAAACGTTCCCAATAGAACCTACATGTCCTGAAGCACATTCAGAAACAATGTCCATAAACAAGTTAGTACTTAATAAAATACTCTTGTTAAACCGTTCAGGATTCTTAACTAGTTGTTGAGTCATATTATCTATATAATATTCCTCTACAAAAATTTCATCGAATTCAGATTGTATCTGTTGCACGGATTTCCAAAATATTCCATCAGTTTCTTTCAAGATGTTCCTTTTAGTGATTACAAAAATTTTCTTAAACTTATTTTCAACGGCCAGTTTAAATCCATGCCTTACGACCTTTTCACAGCTTTTCTTAGTTATTTTTCTTATAGCGATAGCAGAATCTTCACCAATCTTAAATTCTATACCGGAATAGAGACCCTCCGTTGCCTCTCTTACACACACAAAATCTAATTGATGTGTAGAATTCCTGTACGTTTTAATTGGACGAACATTAGCATAGAGGTTAAATTTCTGCCTAATGCTTACAGCTACACTTCTCGGCGCCTGGGAAGTAGGTATCGTAGTGGTTGGTCCTTTAAAACAAGCATCAGAATTTTCCAAAAGTTGCCAGACTTCGTCAGAAAGATATGAATTACCACCATTCTTTGTCCACCATTCCGATCCAGCTTCACATTGAATTAGCTTAATTTTTGAATTACACTCCTCCAAAACTTTAACCATCGCATCAACTAGTTCTGGTCCGGTTCCATCACCCTTTATGATTATTGCTGATTTAGTCAATCCTAATCAAAAATGATACTATCTATTTATATCTATTTGGAGACTAGGGAAATCTTTCCAAGGAATGTATCACTAAGGGGTGGAGAAATTGTCAGATTGTTGATTTTAACAAACTGGTTCCCAGAATAGTATGAATAGTCTATATTATAATCAGCCAAATCAATATTCTGATAAGTATTCTTCCCAGTTGTATTATCTACTACCTGGATTGTATTGTTACCAGAGGTATATATTTTCATGAAATCACCCATAGTTAATTTCACTGGACGAACAAATTGAACGTGAACTTCATTCCCTATGCTATCTGTATGTATAACTCTAAGGCATTCCTTTCCTTCTTTAGTTTTACCAAGAGTATCTGGTAATAGTTTTTTCTGTCCATCAACAACCACGTCGATTCTTGGGTGCACATTGAAGGTTTCGTGATGTGATCTGAGGCACACACTAACTGGTGTGGGCGCCGGAAAAAAATGCATTATCAAAAGTCCAGAAAACGTCGCAACGCCAATAATAACTGGTGGTATCAGAATATGTTTTTTGCTCATTCTTTTCCTTGGTTTGTCTTCTTTTACTCTTCTTTTAGGCACTCATTTCCACCTACTCAGTAACTTAAAAATGGTACTTTAATATAATTGAAAAAGGTCTGTTCTATTTGATCAAAAATAGGTCTGAAATGTAGCGTTTCCAAGTTCGATTGTTAGGTAGCTATTGTTAATGTTATATTAAGGCATTAATATTGAGTTTTATTGCAAGAGATTTACATTGATGGTTCAAGTAGGGGTAACCCTGGCCTCTCAGGCATAGGAATAGTTGGCATTAATGAAAAGAACAGAGTATTTAGTTACAGAGAATTCATTGGAACAAAAACAAATAATCAAGCAGAATATTTTGCTCTAAAGAGAGCCTTACAAATTTGCAGTTTCCAAACTAAGTTGATTAGAATCAAATCAGATAGCAATTTGTTAGTCAATCAACGGTCGAAAAAATACAAGATCAGAAATCTAGAATTAAAGAACATGTCAATGGAAGTTTCCAACTTAGAAAAGTTATTTGATGTCGTTGAATATAGACACATCATGAGAACTGAAAACTTTTACGCAGATTTGCAAGCAAATTCAGCAATCGACGATTATATTAAATACCAAAAATATCAAAAAGATTATGGCAGCAGTGAAGATTCAGAGTTAAACTAATAATCATTTAATATGATGAAAAGGCATTTGACTGAGCTGCCCTTAATAATAAAAATCTAAAGATTTATCTGATCTACTTAAATAATTTTTCATAATTTGTTAGATGAAAAATCACGTCTTCCAACTATTATTAAAGACATCATAGTCTTAGTCTTAGGAATTCTAAT
>DATEFQ010000001.1:0-28836 GCA_035280585.1 Nitrososphaeraceae archaeon | reverse complement strand
TTGGAAAATATATGCAAAAATCTAAATTCCTGTATTTTCTGTTAGAAAACCCTAAAATCATCTATGAGTTTGTACTGAGATCATAAATTAAGCTTTTTTTTAAACTAGAATATTCAAATCATATAATTAAATCTGTTCAACGGTCGCAACTTAAGAATTATTCTAAGCTTTCGAAATTCCATGATAGCCCAATATCTAGCAATTCTAACAAAGCGCGCACCATTCAATTAAGGACTAGTCCATAGTCTATTGTTGCATACTAACAGAAAGAAAAATTAACTACAAAATACCATTATTAAACTAAAATAACAATACTTTAGATTTATTGAGCTGATGATAAACTTTCGACAGGCAGAATTTAATTATACCCCAAAATCAAACCAATTCTGTTACCTTTGATTGGATATGTTTAGAAAGTAGTCTCATTTGATAGTTTCATATGCCTCAGCAATCTGTTGTCCGATGGCCTTTAATTCTGAAGAATTTCTCACTATACGAGTGATAAGTGGGTAAGTTCTTCCTCTTCTGATAGAAATTATCAAGGAGTCGTTTTTTGGTTGTATATCAACAAAGGTTCTAAAGTTTAATGACTTAGCATACGCTATCCTGTGTGGCCTTATCTCTTCAATTACATTGTCGCCTAGTGATTTTATGAAAACGCGCAGGTCAAGCAACAAACCTCTCGTTTGCACTTCTAATCCTTTTAAATTACTTTGGAATGCAACTTCTGAATTTTCCGGGAAAAAACCAAACTTGCTCACATCTAATGAGTAACATTTGATACTATTTTAATTATCATGTTAATCAGAGATAGATAACTCATACTAGGAGATAATGATAGTATATTATGTCTATAATAATCAATTTAAATATACCATTTTTATTTTCGGTTCCCGCCAAGTGACAAGAAACATGATAAGGACTGGACACGACTTCACTCAGGCACTTTCACAAACAGACCAAGTCTTCGGCGCGGTACCACCATAAATAAGTAGCAAATAAATAAAACAGGTAACGATGTGCTGTGGTGCTACCTACAATAATTTTTTTCTTTAATTTGTAAATAAATTCCTCATAAAAAAAATCTCTTATTTTTATATTAAAATTGGCGGATCCATGTGGAGTTCACTGAATCCACCTTGGATGACACTGTTCCTTGCTACAGTATTTCTATCTTAATATCACCTAGAAACAAATTAAAATTTAAGAAAAATAACTTAGCACTATTAATATCTGTCTATAAATTGCTATACACATTTAACACTCTTCTAATTAAACCTAACAATAATCATTTAATCATCATGTTTAGCATTTTAAACAGTGGTAACAATATCAACATTAGAATTAAATAATGCAGTCATTGTCGAAATAATTGTAGATTCATTCATTTTATATTTAAAACCGGTAGGTCCCTAAAGTGCATATGGTGGGAGTGAACGGTGGACCTACCAGTGTGCGAAGTGTCTAGACCATCTACGGGTACACTTGGAAGGCGAGATCATACATGTCAATAAATCCGAATCCTCCTATTGGATTACCCGTATTGGTAATACAGCAGCCGCTGGAAGCTTAATAAGATTTCATGATCTAATTTAAGCAAGACTTAAGAACTGGTTGATCAATCCAAGCAGCTCCTTAATTAAGAACCACCGGAATGGAAATCCCCATTGGTTTTAAGTTGCCAAAATTATGTTCAAGACAAGAACTTTGTGACAGAGTCACAAATTCGAAAAGATCAATCCTCCAGTCCGCCTTAACACGTAGAAATACTACAAAGCGCTAGCTAAATATAACTGCCTACAAATACTTTTTTCTCTACTTTACCTAACCTATACATGCGCAAGTAATTCTTTTGTCTTTCCCACTCAAACTTAACCTTAAACAATCAAAAAAATAATCATAAGGAGTTTGTTCTTTACATAAGTACTATCCATTTGCGTTGTTAAACCCTATATTATTGATAAAGATTTGTAGACAGAAAGCAGATCTGCTATTTCCAATTTCTCTTGACTTTCCTTTACCTAGGGATTTAGCAAGAATCTTCCAAAAAATCGAGTTATAAGATCTAAACTTGTCAGTGATGATTGCAGCATACTTATTACTTGTCGCTCAAAACTAGCGTCTGAGGAAGCGAGTTTATACAAAAAGGGAATTAATCATTTTTAGTTGCAGTTAAATTGGTAATTACACTTGTGACGGTCAAGGTAGGTAACTTGGTAATACTATTTACAAGTCCAATAGGTTTGGGACATGCCACGAGAGATATCGCAGTTTGTGAAGAATTAAAGACCTTGACGAAAGAAAACATGTTAGTTATTACTGGCCGTCCAGCATATGACATTTTTTCGAAGAACGGTTATAACGTTAATGACGCTTATAGCCCCGAAAATTTTGATATAGGGAGATCGATGCAATTACGTTCTCCTTCAACATGGCTTTTTAAATATTTCATGTATTATAGAAGATGCAAGTTAACTGCGACTGGCTTTATTAACGAAGACAAAGATAGTCTGATAGTTAGTGACGAAGATTTTGCCTCAATTGCCGTTGGGGAAAAAAAGAATCGCAAAAGAGTATTAATTACTGATTTACTAGAAACTCATTTTGTTAATGGGTTATTTTCGTCCATTGAATCTAGAATGAACAAATCTATGCAAAATATGTTAAAAAAATGTGATCGTGTTCTTATTCCCGATAATGGTGAAGACAAAGATAATATCTCCTATGTAGGACCAATCGTACGAAGTTTAAGTATAACAGACAGAATATTATTACGTAAGAAATTAGGGATTGATAGGAGAACAATACTAGTTTGTATTGGGGGAACCAACGCCGGGCTGTATTTAATTAAAAAAGCACTAAATGCATATAAGAATTTAACGATGAAGATGGATCTAGATCTATTAGTAGCCCTAGGACCTTCAGTATCTGAATTTGAAAATAATCGCATCAATTACAGAAATATTGGTTTTGTATATAATTTGCACGAATATGTGTATGCCTCCGACCTTGTAGTATCTTTGGCTGGAAGATCGACTATTGATGAATCACTAGTTTATGGAACTCCGGGAATATTCATACCTATCAAGGATCATTTTGAACAAGAACAAAATGCAAAGAAATTGGGTTATAAATATGAAGATATAACAAGATTGGAAACTCTAATAGAAGAAAAAATTACTACTCGAAGGATGAATAAGTTGCATTTGAAGAATGGAGCCAAAAGTGCTGCAAAATTTATTAACGAAATGATCTAATAACAGAGAACAATATTGATGGCATATTGTCGAAATCTAGTATAACTTTCTATATTCGACGAGATTCGTAATTTCATTTCGTTATATGGGGCCTTCGGAGGGATTTGAACCCTCCTCGAGCGGTTTCCTCCAACAAAGAATACATTTTGTTGTCCACAGCCGCCTATACTGACCAGGCTATACTACGAAGGCCATTAGTACTGCTTTGTTATTTCTACATTATATAATTGTTAGATTAATCATTTTCATGCAGTAATGATATCTTTTCTAATCACCTGTACACCTTCAGCTTCTAACTTATTTCCCAATGCATTCATACCAATTGAATCGCCGGCCAAGTGTCCTAATATCACCAGATTTCCTTGAACAGCACTTTCCCTTAATTTGATCAAGTCATTGTAATCAATATGGAAATAAAGAACCGTACTAATCCCGTATTCAAAATAGGTCTTAGCTACAAGATATCCGCCATTAGTTCCCGCAGCTATTACCGCTACCCACTTACCTACGAGCGAATCAGGTTGCCCGTAAGCAACTTGAATCTCCGTCTCTACCATTTTGAATTCGGGTATTTCAGTTAAGGTGCTGATCATTTCTGAAATCAAATTTGGATCTCTCTCTCTAATTTTTTTAGAAATTACTCTTTTTGCATACTCGTCACATGGTTGATGGATGTTTACTAACGGCATGTTCAATATTTTTGCAGAATCTATAACAGATGAATATATCTGAGTATGATTTCTAATTTCAACTCTCTTCTTCAGATCTTTGACACACCTTCTAGCAATTTTTTCTGAGATGCCGTTGTCAACCATGTAGTCAACGTGTCTATCAATAACCTTGTAAAAATTAACAGCGGTAACACCGATTGGATGATGGGTTATCACTGCATCGCAACCCAAATTCTTTGCGAGCATTAGATCAGCAGTCGTTGCATCTATCATTAACATTACCTTTTTCAAGTTCTTACCAGAAACATGAATTGCGCTATCGGCAGGTACAGTGTTCCAACCAACCATATCAAGGGCTATTTCTAAAACTTTGTCAGTATCTAACATTGGCTTTTGCTTATTTTTAGAATTGTAATAATATAAAGAAGTTTTGGATTAAATGAATTGGAAAATACCATTTTGATAAAATAATGATATCAAAGAGGACCCCGTATCACCACATTTTCTGTCATATAAATTCGAAAGGATTACACGCGTTAAGCCAAATTTTTAACATTTAAATGTCATCACACGATTCGTTTTTGTACTATGAGTTGTTCTGACGAATATATTTCACACACTGATACGCAAAATCTAATTCAAATTTCACCTCTTACCAAAGCAAAGCTAAAAAAAGCAAAATATGGAGTTTACAATCATTCGGCAGTTGAACTTTGTCATTGGACAAAAAAGTCTTTTTCCAACGAGGGAACCTGTTATAAGCACAAATTCTATGGTATTTCAACTCATAGATGCATGGAAATGACACCAACTGCCATGAACTGTGAAAATAGATGCGTTTACTGTTGGCGACCTACAGAATTCTACGATACTTTAGAGATGCCCGAATATCTTGTTGATGAACCGGATATGATAATTAATAATTTGTTAGAGGAGCGTAGAAAGCTCGTTGTAGGCCATTACGGTAACACAAAAACAGATAAGCTAAAACTTGACGAATCACTTTTCCCTCAACATTATGCAATATCACTTTCTGGAGAACCCACAATGTATCCGAAACTGCCAAGTCTAATTAAATATCTCCGAACTTTGGATAATACAAAATCGATCTTTTTGGTAACAAATGGACAGGAACCAGAGATGCTTCAAAGATTGATAGATGAAGGAGCCCTACCAACACAGCTGTATCTTTCAACTAACGCCTCAAACAAGAAAATGTTCACACTGATAAACAGGCCAAGATACACTGATGCATGGAGCAGATGGCAGAAAAGTCTTGAATTATTATCAAGAATGGACACGAGAACAGTACTCAGGATGACTATGATAAGGAATTTTAATGATTCAACAAATTATTTGAATGAATTTGCTGACCTCATAAGAAGGGGAAATCCACACTTTATAGAAATAAAATCATATATGCACATAGGAATGTCTACACAAAGGTTAGAGAGGTCGGATATGTTGAATATGGGTGAAATTAGGAACTATTCGAATTTACTCTGCGGTTCCTTAGATTTATTTGCTAAAATGGACGAAAGTGAAATATCAAGGATAGTAGTTCTTCAGAACCTCAAAAGATATACCGAAAGGTGGATCGAAGGATATGAAAAACCCTCCTCTCAGTGATTAGGATTTTGTAATCATGAATGATTTTCGCGGTACCACTCTGCAAAATTATTCAATGCATGCGTTCTATGTGAAATCCCAATTTTGTTTGTTACACCCAGCTCGGCGTAGGTAGTTGAGTAACCCTCCGGAATGAATATTGGATCATATCCCCAACCACCTTGTGTAATATGGTGACATATGATTCCTTTCGCATCACCGCAAAAGGCGATATTGTTATTGCTATCATAGTATGCTATGATTGATCTAAAAAGTGCAGATCTGTTTGTTCTTTTTAAAAGCAGATCTAAGATTCCTTGATTACCGATAGTTCGAAGAGCGTACGAGGAATAAGGACCAGGAAATCCCTTAAGTGAATCGATAAAAAGTCCTGTATCTTCCACTATTAATGGCTTCCCTATCTTTTTATAAGCTTCTTTTGATTTATCTATCGCTATCTCCTCCAGATTATTCGATTGAATTTCAATAGTCTCGAACTTTACAAATTCAACGTCGATTTTGAATGATTTCAAATGTAGATAAATTTCTTTAAATTTCCCTTCATTGGTACTTGCAAATATTATTCTTCCCAATTTTAAAAAAGACGCACTACAAAAATAAAAAATTTGCTAATTACTTATTTGAGTTATCGTTCCTTAAATAGAAATCAAGCATAAGTTACGATTAGGGCAAAATAATTAATGATTCTACAAAACATAAAACGATGTCATAACGCGGGTAAAATATAAACCACAGAAATTTTCATGCAATGGCATATCTTTTTCTTGTATCTATTTCATCCACTCTCGTCAGGATCTTTTCCAGTTCCTTTGTGTTAATGGATCTATACCCATCTAGGAAAGTCTCAAAGAATTCAAAATAAGAACTGTGATACGCACTATTCAGAATTTCCTTAAATAACCTTATATCCATTGCCTTGTCTTCCTTTCGTGTCGAATAAAAAGAAAGCCCCATATCTATCATGGTAATTTTTCTATGTACAATGAAATTCGAAGGTGTCACATCCCCATGTATTATGTTAAACGAATGAAGGGTCGAAACAAACTTTCCAATATCAAAACAAATAGAAGATGTCAAAATTTTGCTCGCTTTGATTCCTGAAATAAATTCCATTACTATCTCAGCACGAAGGGGATCTACGAAGTAAATATACGGAGTTCTCAAGCCAAATTCCTTTGCCAGCGTAATCATCCTAGATTCATTTATGGTCCTTCGCTTTCTCAAATCTTCATCAAGCATCCTCTGTCGATAAATTTTTGGAATTCTTATCTTTGAAATCGCCTTTTTATTATACCATTTTGTCAAGTAAATGTTTGATTCAGCCCCCTTTGACAAAAGTCTCATGTAATAGTGCAATCATAATATAACCAAAGTCTAGAAATAAAAATATGACACCGCAAATAGACCCGAACCCAGGAGAAAAATTAGTTCTGGAAGAAGATTGCTCTGAAGTAAAACTTGGAAGCGGAATTTTAAGTTTAACCAATCAAAGGATCATATTTGAAAAAACAGAAGGAAATCTCACTACATTAAACAAAAAGATGGGGAAAGTTCTATTGAATACAACGTTAGATAAAGTAGATAGAGTGAATTCTGAAGGCTTTATACTTACTAAGGTGGTAGTTGAAATAAGTGATTCAAAATATAAATTTGGTGTATTTAATAGCAAAAATTGGGCAAAAGAAATTGAAGCCCAGAAGAAATTATTCGCGAACGAGAACCAGTAAGAAACATCTCAGTGGGTAAGGATGTAGCCCAAGTAATTTAATGCCCTGGTTTTACTAAGATGCCCTTTTGAATTATTACAACTAGTTCTCTATGATTGCTGATTGCATATACAATGCTGTTGAGTCTTAACAAATTCAAATAATAGTTTGAGATGAATTTAGTTTCATGTTCACCTAACATTTGATTTGAAATTTGGGATTTGATGATAATTGATTTGTTCACTTTTGGCTCATGTTCATATGCATATCCATAGTCTTGTTACCCATACTCGTATGAGACATCATCTTCATAACATCAGCTCTGGCTGGGATGATACCATATATTGGTGTATCACCGAAGTGCTTGTTAGTTTTTGTCGAGTCTAGTGATAACGTAACAACGTGATTGTTCATTACTTTTATTTCAATTGGAACTTCTTTAACGGGTCCCTCCTTTAACGTTATTGTGACCGTTCCCTTATACGATGTCGTGTTTCCTTGACTACTAATATCAGTTAGTGTAAAATTAGATATTGTATGCTTATGCATTGCGGATCCATCTAACATCGACATGTAAAACCACGAATCAAACTTTGCTGGATTTGTCTGATTGAAACTATCTTTTGTCTTATTTATAATATTTGTGAACCAATGTCCAGATAGAACCCATCCAGGTTTCCCTTGATTGTTATTTTGAATGCTTGAGATAGCCCCAAAGACCAAACCCTTCTGATCCTGCCAATTATTTGGTATTGCTTGGCCGACATTCAAAGACACTGTAGCTACAATTATACTTCCCGTTACAACTAACATGGCGGTAAACAGAAAGACGAATTTTTGAGATGAATGTTTATTCAACATATGGTAAACTTAAACTCAACAAATTATTAAAAGCTACCTAATAATGGTTCTGTTAACTGGTAGGCGATTATAATGGGAGCTATCGAATCCGAGAATAAAATCATGTCAAGCCGATGATATTTGGTAAGCGTGATTTCAGTCGAATTTATATGTCATTGGTTAGGCCCTCCATGGAACATCCACGCTATCGACTCGCCACGATTGCTTGACGTATGAATTCGGTATATCTACAAAATTCTTTGTAATCAGATAAGACAGTATACCAGTCCAGGCTATTTGTACCCCATTGTCTCCTGCATATGAAATTGGGCATGATTTGAATTTTACCTTGTGTCTTAGGCAGGCCAATTCTAGCATACGCGAAAGAACTTTGTTTGCCGATACGCCACCAACTACTAATAGTTCCCTCTTCTCAGTAGCAGAAAGAGCTCGCTCGACGGCCTCTGTTATCATGGCAAATCCAGTCTCTTGGATCGAATAACACATGTCTTCATTAGTGTAATTAGAAGTTGAAGTTAATCTCTTGGCAGCAGATAGTATTCCTGAAAAAGTAACATCATTACCTTTTATTGTATATGGTAGCAAGATATAATTTTTAGATGATTTATTTGCTAGCCTTTCTATCTCTGAACCACACGGCGAAGCTAATCCTAAATGTCTGCCAAATTGATCGAGAAGTTGTCCTAACGTGATATCTAAAGTTTCGCCTATAACACGCCATCTTTTGTTATTAAATACCAGTATCATAGTATGGCCTCCTGAAACTAAAAGAACCAGAGAATCATTACATCCAGTTAGACTCATTCCAAGTTCGATGTGTCCTAATGCGTGATTTATGGGGATCAGTTTTTTGTCATAGAATGAACAAATAGATCGAGCTAGTACAGCGCCAATCCTCAGACAGGGCCCAAGTCCTGGACCAGCAGAGTAGGCTACAATATCTAGATCATTATATTTAATGCTAGATGATTCTAAAGCTTCTTTCAGAACTTCTATTGCTACTGAAGCATGATGATGAGCAGCCTCTCTGGGATGGATCCCTGATCCTGCAGGAGCTTTGAAAGTATCTCTGACGTCAGAAAGAATATTTGGGTATTTTTCATAATTAGAGTACTTTATTACGGAACATGCAAAAGTGTGGGCCGTACTTTCTATTCCAAGACATAACATCATTCTCACTTCCTGCTTGTTGCAGAGACAATTTTTATTACGTCATTATCTTTTAACCTATGATCAGCGCCCAATCTTCTTTTTGTTCTAACATCAATTGCAAAAAGAAATCCTTTTCCCAATTCATCATGTATTACGTGTGCCAAGTCCTTTGCGGTTGAATCTTCATTTAGTAAATAAGCTTCTGGAAGAATGTTGCCTTTTTTATCGCTTAGCTTTGTTTCGTCTTCAACTGGATAGACTACGATCTTCTTTAGCAAATCAAAACAAGCTACGTTTAATGTATTTTGAACACCTGTTGAACCATGTTTTTTAATAAAATCTGAAACAATTCCCAGTGCATGCTTCTGTTTTTCACTTAATTGCACATTTTCTTTAATTTCGAATGAATCGTCGCCCGGAAGATAATGTATAAATCCATTTTTTACAGCCTTTCGTAATAACACTTCCAGTTCCGATGTACACGGGACTACGTGACTAAATATTTCCGTGAAAGTCTCGAGGTAATTTTGGGAAGTAAAAACGTCTGCCTTGTTAGCTGCAATAACTACGGGTTTTACGATTTTTCTTATATTTTGACAAAAGTCAAATATTTCTTGTTCTGTCCATGATTTAATTTTCTTATTCACTAGATTGAATTTGTTCAGTACTTTATCGATGGTTGCTTCTGTCACTCCCAAACCCGATAATCTTTTTTTCAATATTTGACTTGTAGTTAGACCTGATGAATCTAGTTCTCTAATGTTGTCCCAATCTCTTTTTATAATAGAAACAAGCCATAAATCAAATTCTTCTTCAACAAATCTTATGTCCTCAAGTGGGTCCCCAGTACCAGGTGTTAACGGCCTTCCTTCGCAATCAGTTGATCCTGATATATCTATGACGTGTATAAGGGCATCAGCTTGCCTTGCATCATCTAGGAATTTGTTCCCTAGTCCCTTTCCCTCATGGGCTCCAGGGACGAGTCCAGCGACATCTATTATTTGGATGGGTATGAATCTTATTCCATCGACGCAAATAGAATGAACCGGATTATCTTTAACCCCAAACTCTTTGCACACGCATTTTGTTCTTATATGGCAAATTCCAATATTGGGTTTTACTGTCGTGAAAGGATAATTTGCAATATTTACGATGTTATCTGTCGATGCGGAAAAAAAGGTAGACTTCCCCACATTCGCCTTACCAATTAACCCTAGTAGCACTTAAGATATTTGTTATAAATCATAATTTAAATTGTGTTTTCACAAAATAACTTTTCCCACGAAGTTACTGGTAAGTACTTCCTACTCTAGAACTGTATAGTCGACAATTTTTTTCCATCTTACAGTGGAAAATGTAAAATTGCTTAGTCACATACTCATGGTAACAAATCCAAGGTCATCTTTAATTCTGTTATTTCTTTAATTATAGCTTTTTTATCTATTTCGTCAATAGCATACTTCAATAGTCTCTCACATGCATCTAGCTGCCCAAACATGATGTCTTTCCTGTCAACACACAAGCTGTGGAAGGAATCGACAAAGGAATAGACTATTGTTATACCCTTTTCTTTACATCCACAGGCTTTCGCTTCAATATATAGCGGTGACTCGATATATGCGATATTCAATATGCAATCAACTCCTGATGTTATTGAAATAAATGAGTTCAACACTTCGGTTATCACTATGACTGAATCTATTGCAATTTCTTTGCTCAACTGATATAGTCATAATCTCGATTTTTCCTTTGTTACAACCAGGACAATTTGCATACGTAAGTTCACTGTCAAAATAAGATGCGCACCACAGGCAAGAATTGCATATCAGAAGGTACTTGCCCTTCATAACCCTTGCATAATCGTTTATGTTGGTTTGTTCCTTTGCTTGACCTAACTGTGATGTTGTCTGCAAATCATTAACCGATACTGCTATTTTTTCATGGTCCGATAAAATTTTAGAATCTAAAGAGGTAATATGATTTCGTGTCTTACAATCATCATAGCCTTCAACCAATACCTTAGTCAGTGGGATAATACAAAATTATTATATTTAACATAGCTGAATTAAAATGTATGATTTGATGCAAATTTTTTTATATGATTCATATGCAATTAATTGCATGAATATAATTCATATTTATGACTCGGTAAGGTTGGGTTATGATTAAACGAAGGCGTCAAACAGAATCCCTTACATTAAGGTTAGACAAAGGACTTTTGGATAAACTACGAAAAGAATCTGAACAGAAAATGGTATCAATAAATAGCTTAGCAAATCAAATTATCAGTTCATATATCAAATGGTATTCTCCTGCGCAAAGGGCCGGAATTACGTTTGTGCCAAAAAGCGTATTAATTCCAATTATTGACAGTCTTGCTGAATATCAGATTGCAAACATTGCGGAAGAGTTCAGGAAAAATGGGTATGAAGAAACATTGTTGATGATGAGTAACGAATATTCTTTATCAGTAATCCTTGACCTCTTTGATTCATGGTTAAGTGTGTCAAATATGCAGTTCAATCGGGAAGCTAGCGAAAATTCTGTGAAATATATAATAAATCATGGAATGGGGAAAAAATGGTCTCTTTTCTTAGAGAAGGTGTTTTGGTACCTCGTTAAAGATTTGGGAATAACCAAGGCTGGGTTCGATGTAAGAGATAGCAGTGTAACCTTCAAGATTAATTTGTAGTTAACAAAGTAGACTTGTCTTCTCTTTGCAACTTAACTTATTAGCTAGAAGGATAATCTAATTAATACAATTAATACAATTCAATACAGCTTGAAGGATGTCTCACCTTCGTCGCATGCCCGAATGTTTCAAAGTCTTACTTCGTAAAATAAAGTTTGAGATGGATTACATCTACGTCAAATATCATATTTGCCTAAGCACAATATTTAATTTCTGTGGACACAGTAATATTGATACTTGGCTGGCATTTTTGCAATTACAAGTAATTCAACAGACAGGCAAACGCTAATCTCTTATTTCATTAACTCATTACAGATGCTTCAACATAGAGGGAAAGCATATTGGAAAATAATTATGGATGATTTCGTTTCTAGTGGTATTGGACCATTCCCTGCGGATAGATCAATCATAAAAATTGTAGATAATAATAGTAACCTTCGATACATTACAGGACTGGGTTATCTATCAAAGAGAACCCCGAGGTTTAAAAGCATGAATAAAATTAATGTCATTCTTGATGGATTTTTTGTAGACATTGAAAAATTACATCTGCATCCTCTTGTAGGGAATGCATCAAGCGCTGACTCTCTCTACAAGATTTATTGCATTTTTAAAAAACTACTTGTAGATAAAGAAAATCCCGAGAAAGCTTGCGAGTTTCTGGATAGACATCTGAGGGGCAATCTTACTATGATGTATGAGGGAAAAACCTATTCATATAGGGATTCTACAGGCTTTAAACCCCTTGTGAGCGGCACGGATAAAAACAAGTCGATAAATATAATAGCTTCTGAAAATTCACTTCGCATTCCCTTTCCTGACATGAATTTTCAAGATATAAGACCAGGACAACTAATCAAAATGGATAGTGAAATTGGTCAAGAAAAGATACTATCGCTTCCTACTACCAGGACAATGATAGACCCTTTTGAATTCATACGAGAGTCTCATGTTACTGCAACAGTTGATGGCAGAGGAATTTATGAGATTAGAAAAAGGATTGGTAAAGTACAAGCAGAATTTCTTTCTACATACTCTAATATTGACATTGAGGCAGCCTATGCAGAACCTGATTATCCTAGACCCATGACGCTTGGATTTAGTGCTGAATATCGGCATTACCTTCCTAAATTTGACTTGGGTGAGGCGATAATCAACGATAGGTATGATGATTCTGATCGCATGATAGATTTTTCTGAAAATATTAGTAAGAATAAAATGATAACTTCCGGAAAATCTCTAAAGTACATTGTTAAGCATAAGATTAGTCAGAAAAGGATTGGATTAATTCAAGGAACAATTCAAACGGGAATCACTGCCAAAGAAAGCATTTATTATCTAAGGAAATCTGATGTCAAATCGGTTTCTGTCATTGTCAGCTACGTCCCCACGGTAGATGGACGTCAAGTTGGACTTTATACGCAAAACAGAGAATTGATTGCTCATAAATACATTGGACGAGTACCATCCCTTGAGGAATTAAATAGCAAGATTTCCAAGGAGCTAGGCGCAGATAAAGTATTTTACAATTCGCCTTCTATACTTTCCAAAGGTATTGGAATTTCCGAATATAATTTATGGTTCCCTGAATGGGTTCGATTTTTAGAATATGACAAAAGATGACATTTAGACGCGATAGTGAGCTAAGACATTGGAACAAAAATCCAATTAAGAAAATTGTAATATTGAAAAAGCTCATCGTAGAAGATATCAATATTAATAGCTTTGAAATAAGACAATATACTCATCATTGTTCCCTTCAAACGGATCATACTATTTATACTATTTATCTGGAAACTGATAATAATAAAATTGAGACAAAGTATAACCAGGGAATCCAAATGAATAATAGAAAAAATAGTATTGAAAATATAGCATTGAGTATTACGAACGTGAGCGGGGTTTATTCAACGATAAATCGATTACTGATAGAAATTAATAAATAGCGTCAGATTTAAGCGAAAATAAATTAATTTCGAAATATTATTTCCAAGGCCAATATTTAAGAGCATAATCTCCATTCTCCTCATATCCCCCCTTAAATATAACTACTAGATTATTCAAAAATGATAGTTTCCCTGTGGAATTTGTGCTATATATTGAAGCCCCCTTGATAGCTGTACCATTTCCCACTTCTATGAAGGTCCAGTTTGCCGATTCCCTGCCATCCTTAGTCGTTAGAACTCCTTTCCCCCGATCAAATGTCATATTGTTACCTTTCCAGGTACTGAAATACTCCCCCTTTTTATTGTATTCTATGTTACCATTCAAAATTCCATGAGCTGTAAAAGTGTATTTTGTTCCGTTAGAACCGATTTCTTTCTGGATTCTATCAGCTCCCTTTTCTACAATAATTGGCTTTCCTAATTTTTCAGTCTGAGCATATCCAGAATTAAAAATAGTGATATTGGTCCCTATTCCCCCAATAAAAAATAACACGAGGACAACTCCTGTTTGAATACTGACTGTGAATCTCTTTTCATTCATTTATGATATTCAACTCCTCCAAGAATTTGAAATTGCAGAGCGAATTAATTGTGACAGGCTGGACGGATGAAAGCCGCATACATATGGTCCAAAATGGCCATACTCAAATTCGATTACTGGTAATTCGATAGGACCCAGATTATTGCAATATACACATGGGAAAATCATGGAATTAATACCTCGTCAATCTGCTCTTTTCTGAAAAAAGCGAGCTCCACCTTTATCACACCAGACATATATTCAACGATTCTATTATTTAACTTATTTTGATTTTTAACTGTCAGTTTCGCATTTTAATTGGTCCGAAATTTCACATCCGGAGATTATTAATTAACACGGTCCTCGACGAATTCCCAGCCTTGTTTGTGATAGACTAGAACAATCATTACTTAAGAAAGAGACGAAACACTAAGCAATATTTCATACGGTAACTCGATATGAATAATAAATCTATTTAACGATAAACCGATTACTAATAGTAATTTTATGAATAGTTAGGTCCTCCGATTACTTTTATTTTGCTTTCTAAATCTATTTAAATCACCATATATCATAGAACCTCAAATTGAATAGAATAGCAAAGTTATCGTTATCTCTGTCTTTGTTAATTGTTTCCGGTTTAACAGTTTTGCCCTACTTTGCCATAGATTTATTAGCGCTAACTCCTAAGCCAAGCGTTACTGAACGCCTTACTCTGCCTTTGAACGTAGCCGATGCGATTTATAGCGCTAATAAGACCATGGATTTAGGATCAAAAAATATTTCATTAACTCCTTACCCAGTGACAGAGGAACGTGCCTTTGACCAAGGTTTCCTAAAAGGGGTGGGACTTATTACTAACAATCAGACTTACAAAAGTACTCACTTGTCTGAAAATTTAATTCAGAGTACAGGTAAAGGGACATTTGAAACTCAAGATGGACAAAGTATTGCCTGGATAACTTCTTCAATAGGAAAACTGGTTAAGAATCACTGGGTTTTTGATGGAGTAATATTATTCAATAATACTAACAGCAAATCACTGTCTTTCCTAAATAATAGTATCGGCATCCACAAGGATATTGTTGGCAATGAGCCAGATTATATTTGGCTTTTGAAATAATGTCATCTGACAAGTATGATAGAGCATATAGTTTAAAACGCGCTTGTCAGAAATTTGAAGTTTAAAATATCATGTCATTTGTATGAAAGGTTACCAATTAATATATGCCATCGTAAAAGGTACTGTTGAGTTTATTGTTTTGTATTTTGCTCTGTCTTCTGTTGATTGATCTTCATTTCCTTTTTTCAATTTCTCAGGCGATTGTAAATGAAGGTATTGTTGTGCCAATAACGACATTGGGTAATAATTAACTTAGAATTCATGTCACCTGAAAGAAAGGGAGTTGTAATTTTATTTTATTTTATTTGCAAATTTGAATGTCTTCACCATCAGTTCAAACTGTGGTAAATACTTTTCATAGTCTTTTACATTTGCCATGTATGCTAAGGCATATGGTTTTTTGTCATGCCAAACTAAATATTGCACAAATTTAATGCCACTGAATGAATTTATTCCATCACCAAGGATCCTTACTGCAGGTTCATTGTCAATAGTTCCATTCTCTTTAGAGGTAACTTTCATACCATCTTGTTGATCTATTTTGTCTCTTACATACACATCAAAAGGAGCATTCTTTATTGCATAGCTCGAATCTTGCTTAAACGAAGCGAATGCACCTCCGACTTTCATTTTTTCATTTAAGGGCTGACTGTGGTTTACCAGGAAAGCTGCGAATTCCGTTGGAGTCAATGCTGGCTGTGATAATGTATCCTGTTCAAATGCCCAATTGTCCGGTACGTCCATCGAAAAATCGGTATTGTTTACTTTTGATAAGGCGTTTAGATTCGAAATTGATAATGATATCGTCATCACCACGGTTAGTATCGATATCACTATCAGACATAATCTCATTTCCAGAAAAGCTAACGTCACTATATTATATAAAACAGCTTTAGCTGAAAGGAAAAATATTTTGTCATCTGTCGTACTTCCCTAATGCAGTCCTAATCTTCCCTGATCTCCGTCACTCCATATCTGTTTAAACAATAGTCCAATTGGCGAAATCAGAGAAGTGTCATATTTGGCAGCATGTTCGAGAATTACACGCTGTCAAAAAACAAACGCTTATTGTTTAAAATGCATCTGTCAAAACTTTGAAGAATAATTGCGTACAAGTTTCACAACAATTACTTATTTATTATTTCAAGAACAAAAGTCGTTGGAGGAAAGGATTGGAACTCTATCAATTGATTGGAATAGGAATAGGTATTATGACTGTTGCTGGTATTTACTTTATGATAATGAGACAAGATAGATAGATTAACCTATTCTTACTTCAAGGCATTTATGGTCGTCAGCTGTACCTTCTAACAAGTCTTTACAGTCGGTTTTTTTATCGCCGCAAAAAGGGCCCCCATCAATACAATATTTGGTAATGGGCTTGTCTGCCTCAACTGTATTTGTAAGAGCAATTGCAACCATCGCAATCATCAGCACTAGGGATAACGCAGTAAACAGAATTATTGATTTCAAAATTCACTTATTAATCTTAAAATATAATATAATATTAAATTTTCTGGAATTTGATTCTATTTTGAAAGACCCTCTATTTTGTCTAATGTATTGAAACCAATCAATTTTTAACCGGTCGTTTCTGGTTGCGTTAAAATTTGGTGGACTACATAACCATAAAACGGCTTTAGGTAAATCCGTATAAGAACATAAAGCTCTTATTGTTTTACTGAATAATCATTGAATTTTGTATGGTGGGAAATTTTAAATCTTGTAATTAGTAAAATAATAAAATGAATTGTCCTGTGATCATAAGAATACTGAAGATGTGAATAAAGAGTTATGATATTGCGAACTGACTTTTGTTCACAAACGTTCACCTTCCTATTTTACTGAAGCTTTTTACATAATATGATGAAAGTTCTTATTATACAAATATGTTATGTCCATGCTGACTTTTAACACTTTTTAACTTTGTTGCAAACAGAATTGTATGGTAGCACCAAGTGAGAAACCTAGCCTAGATAATTCAACGTACAACATTCTAGTCACGTTAGGTATCGAAGCCAATTTTATACACTCAACTGTAGACAGGTACATCACTGATGCACAAATGGAAAATAGACCCAAACTTTTCGAGGTCTGGAATACGATTAAGCAGGATAAAGAGAAGCACTTGGAAATGTTGAAAGACTGTCTTGATACAGAAGTGAAAGAAGGAAAGTTAAACCAGTAATATCCAAACAATTCTATGGCTAACCGGTTATAATGAATTTTTTAATGCCATCTTTCATTTGGTGAAACAATATTGAGTTACATAATCAGGTAACGTCTTAATACTTTAGACTCAGGTGAAAAGGTCCAATCGAGTCAGGTGAATTTTCTTGCTAATGCTTCCGGTTAGTCCACCATCATATAGGCCCATCAGTCTGCTATGTCGTAATATTTAACAATTTCAATTACATTTCCTCACTTTAGATAGTATCTTACATTTTTCGATATTCATTATGAGCCAAACGATAAACAGATTACTATTAGAAGTTGACAAGTGATAACACACAAGTTTGGTATCCCGTAGATTCCTGATCGTTCTATGCTAGCTATAATTCAAAGTCAGATGTATTAACTATAGCGAAATATACTATTCAAACTCATTAATTTGCATCCTATTGGACCTTACACAAAAACTCAATTACGTTTAATATTTACTGAAAAAATATTTTAATTTAGAATATATAGATGAAATATATCAGAAAATTCAACAATTCCGAGTATTTTATGGTCCAATCTATCTCATTAATGAGCCCATAATGATACAAATTGACGTAAGGAGTTAAATATATTTGACCAGAATAACTATTTGACTTTTACCCTCTCAAGCTAACAACAGAGGATGCAGTATTTTGCAAAACCAACCCATTTACCTCAAGGCCATTACTCTTAAGGACATTAGCGATGTTGATTCGATCAAAAACGATGCAAAAAAGCACATGATTTTGATTGTACGAATAACACCCATGGCTCAAAAAGATATAGAAGCCTTACGAAATGCTATAGATGATTTATATAAATTCGTTAAATCGGCCGGAGGAGATATTGCAAGACTAGGAGAAGAACGTGTTGTGATTACCCCGCCGGCGGTAAAGATATGGAAAGGGGTCCATGAACTCAAATAGTTATGAAAATTCACAAGACTTTGATTGATTCTTCAACTAGCGGATGATAAGTCTGTATCTTGAAGATCTTGTTGATGGAATTAGATAAATTTTGACATTTCTTTCCTTCTCCATGGTTAGTTATTACTTTTTTCAATTTTGGTTTTAGCCGGTTTATATATGCTAATAACTGATTGTAATCACTATGAATACTAAACCCTGGTATCACATCAATATTGCATCTGAGATGAAGATTTTCTCCTTCAATACTAATATTACGTTCACCCTCTTGCAAAAGTTTTCCCACTGTTCCCTGACATTGCTCGGAGAGTAAAATGACCTTACTATGAGGATCATTTGCTATTTGAGACAGGTATTTTATTGACGGACCGTCCGTAAGCATGGAAGATGGACATATTATGATTGATCTATCCCATTTAACTGATGGTTCTAATTTGATTAAACTGTCAATAAAAAGTGGATCCTCAGATTGTTCACTTATCCGCTGTTTTAAGAACTTGGATAAGTACTCTGAATAAACCTCATAAAAGTTAAACATGTCCAATATTTTTTCATCGACAAAAATATTATCTGGATTTATTCTATTGACACTTCTTAACATACCCAGTGTTACGCAAATTTCTTGTGATAAACCTATAACAGGTAAGGGAATTAACACTTTACCACCATCCAGAATAGTTGAATTGATGCTCTTGGTCAAGGTATCTTCCGCTAATTCCCTTGTAACAAATTTATCATCCCTGTTTCCATTAGTACTTTCTATTAATAGTGTTTCTACCCTAGGAAAATTCCAAAAAGCATTTTCGACGGTATTCAATTTTCCAAATTTTAGATCGCCAGTATACACAATGTTATAATCACCATTTCCAATGTGCAAGTGCGTGGAAGCAGATCCAATCATATGTCCAGAATTTGCAAATGTTATTCTGACATCAGGAGATATGTCTGTTACTGCACCATAGTTTAGAGGAATCACATGAGTAATTAAACTTTCTATATCTCTTGTAGAGTATAAAGGTTCTTTACTCCTCGAAACATATTCCTTCAACGTCGATATCATAATTGGAAAGGTAGGTTCAGTACAATAAACAGGACCGTCATATCCATATTTAAACAAAATTGGAACGGCACCACAGTGATCAAGATGGGCATGTGAAATAACGACTGAGTCTATTTCATTCATACCAACTCCATAAACATCTAGCCGCGGCAATATGCCAGTGTCATCATAAAAATGACTTTTAATCCCAAAATCTAATAAGATATTACTTTCGTGAGTAACAATTAACGTTGCGCTTCTACCGATTTCTGAAAATCCTCCCAAACACACAATACTTGCCTCTTCAGAACCAGACAACTTTTGTCTAAATATTTTTTCGCCAACACGTTTGTAAAAATACATTCTATCTTCCGATGATCTGTGCAAAATTTCGTTTATAGATTTGAGACTCTTCATATCTTTTGGTGCCCTCCTCCATACTAATTTCCATCCCGTTTTTTCAACAAGAGGCATCTCAAGTTGACTCAGCTCCGTCAGGGTTTTGAAATCTCTAATAAAAACTGTTGCCTCTCCGAGAGCAGGATCAAAAAGTATTTCAGACATACCATTTGGATAAGAGCAGCTAGAACGAACGATCTGATTAACTGACTCTTCTGAGGATCTGATTGAAGTATCGGTTCTGATTACGATTCTTTTTTTGATTGAGTTCACCATTTTGGAAATAATCTCTTGATTTTCTAAAAGTACGGTAGGCTTTTTTGAATACAGTACGATGAATGGACCTTCATATTCTATTTTAGTTATCTCAGAATCTGATGGGATGTTATTTAGAATAGAAGCAACAATGTTTTGGTTTCGCTCTTCATCCTGTCCTCTATCATACATATCATATTTCACTAATTTATATTCTCTTCATCTAGAAGCTTGTACATTGCAATACATATATAGAGCTAAATAAAGGTTCTCAAAACATGTGTATAAATTTATATCAGGTTAACGTTGCTGAATATTAACCTAATTAAGATTCCTTTTAAAATTCTTTCCTTTAATTTGCAAAGCGATAGAAATAAAATAAAATATAACAAATGTATATCAAATCTAATTGACATTTGCCCCCAATCACCTAATGGAATTACCAAGAAAGATACTGATTGGTAACGATGTAATCTATCAACTTGGAACGTTCATAAAAGATCTCAACCGTAATGCCACAATAGTTGTAGTCATCTCTGGAAGTACAGTCAAAACAAGAGTTGGAAAGGAAGGTATGGAGGCCCTGGATAGCTCTTCTTTGAAGCATAAATGGATTGAGACTCCAAAAGCCTCGATGCAAGGTATTAATTCTTCGCAGTTAATTATTAAAAAAGTACAACCCGATTTTATTATAGGCTTAGGTGGAGGAAGGTCGGTAGACGTTGCAAAAATGATATCATTTAATCTAAACATTCCGTTCATTAGTGTCCCGACTTCCGCCTCGCATGACGGAATTTCAAGCCCTTTTGTTTCTATCAGGGGCAGAGACAAACCATACTCTCTCAAAGCTCATGCCCCTATTGGCGTTATCGCAGATACCAAACTCATTTCAGAGGCACCTTATAGACTTCAGGCGAGCGGATGCGGCGATCTAATCGGAAAAATGACAGCAGTTAAAGATTGGGAGCTAGCAAGAGATAATACTAAGGAATATTTCGGAAGCTATGCTGCGAATCTTGCTAATATGAGTGCAAAAATAATCATTGAAAACTCTAACAAATTAGGCGATCGAGCACATACTAGAACGATTGTAGAGGCGTTAATAAGTGCAGGCGTTGCTTCTTGTATTGCTGGCAGTAGTAGACCCTGTTCGGGTTCAGAACACTTGTTTAGTCATGCATTAGAGTACGTTTCTAATAGTAGGTGTGGTTTGCATGGAGAAAGGGTGGGTATAGGTACAATAATCATGTCAAAAATTCATGGCATGGATTATAATCTTATCATCAAGACATTAGAAAATATTAAAGCTCCTACTACGGCCAAGGAGATTGATGTGACTGATGAAGAAATCATAAAATCATTATTAATCGCTCAATCACTCAGACCCGAAAGATATACAATCCTTAACAAGGTTAAAATGGATAAAGGACTAGCCAGGGAAATTGCTAAGTCAGTTAGCGTAATCTGACCCAACATGAAAAAATATTAAGCGTACTATTTCTTTTCTGCTTTTGACTCATCCTTTGGTTTTGACTCATCCTTTGGTTTTGACGTCGGTTTGGATTTAGCATAAACCTCTAAAAATTTTATGTTTTCGATTGATGGAATGAATTTAAATATTTCACCGGATATTGCTTTTTTAATAATTTGTAGTCCATCAATCAAAAAGGTTTCTTCAGGGAGAGTAATCATAAGTTCGGATTTATTAAAAGAGATTGAAATTTTATCACTATCTACGAGAAGCCTCCTTTTAATAAGAGAGGATGCTTTTTCCTGATCAGTTTTTAAGATTTTTAAGACATTGACGTTGTAATTCAATGTCTTTCCTGCTAACCTATGGTTAAAATCAACTTGGACACGTCCGGATCCAATAAACCTAACAAAACCGCGTCTGTCGTCAAGATCAACTGAATCTCCTGCTTTTATTTCATCAGCCTTATCACCAAATTTCCTCTGTGGTATCATTCTGACCTTATTTGGATCTCGCAAACCAAATGCCTTGTCAGGAATGATATCAACATCCAATTTATCACCAATTTTTGCTGTTGACAGTACTTCATCGAGTCCCTTCAATACCCATCCTTCCCCTATCGAAACTAGTCTAGGTTCATATTTTATACCTGGATCGTACAGATTAGATTTTTTTGCGTTTTCTTCAACAGTAGTTTCAAAAACTTCGTCGGAATCCTTTACTTTAGCAGTATAGTCTATAAGAATAAGTGAACCTTTCTCTATTACCACGAAATTTGCTGTCGGTTTACCATAATATTAAGCTTAACAACTTGCATCCTGCATCTATTGGCTCAGAATATTGTTGGCTACAGATAATCCATCTTTTATCGGTTGCACACCCAATATTGACATCGATGATGAGATGGCAGAAAGAGTTCTCATAACATGGTAACTACTCACTTCTCCCATGCTTCCTACTCTAAAAACTTTTCCTTTGAGTTCCCCAAATCCTCCTGCTATTAGAACCTTAAATTTAGTTGATATTAGTTCCCTAAATTGTTTGTCATCAATGCCAGGAAGATAATTTACCGCGATTACCACGTTACTTCTAGAATTTCCATCGGCAAATGGGGTAAATCCTAAAGCCTCCAGTCCTAAATAGAATGCCTCAGCGCACTTTCTGTGTCTCTTGATTCTGTTTTCAAGTCCTTCTTCGATAATGATATTCAACGCTTCTTGGTAAGCATAAAAAAGACTTACGGCAGGTGTAAATGGAGTTTCAAAACTCTCATTGTAATATTTGAAATATCTTTTAAGATTCAAATATTGACTTGGAGGTGGATTTTCTGTCATGTATTTTTTTGCTTCTTTGCTTATAGAAATAGGTGCTATTCCGGGAGGAGCTGCTAATGCTTTCTGAGTTGCCGTGAAACATATATCCACATTCCACTTGTCTACAGGTAGTTCATCACCACCTAGAATTGAAACTGCATCGACAACAAAGTATGCTCCATGAGCCTTACAAATGTCACCTAGCTTTGATAGATATCTCAGAGTAGTACCGGTGGAGGTCTCATTATAAACCACGTATAGCGCCTTGATTTTAGAATTTTTTTCAAATGCCTCTTCCACTTTTTCTATTGGCGGGTTTTGCCCATATGGTGAATTTATCCTGATAGTTTTCCCGCCATAATTATCGATGAGATCTGCAAGCCTTGTACTAAACTCTCCATTAACCGGTATAATAACGGAATCATCCTTTTTGATTAGATTTACGACTGAAGCTTCCACAGCACCAGTACCCGAAGTCGTAAGCACCACAACATCATTCTCGGTTTCAAATACGGTTTGTGTTTTACTTATGATATCCTTGTATAATTTTCTAAAATCATCGCTCCTATGGTTAATCATGGGTGTTAGCATTGCGTTAACAACCCGATTTGGAACATTAGTTGGGCCAGGAAGCATTACAAGATATTCCAATTACATGCATGAAAAGAATATAGCCAATATTTATAATTACGTAAATATTTGGAAAGAGACATAAATGATTTTATTGCCGTTAATTTATGCTGCGTGCAAGAAAGATTCTTGATTCAATTGTTGCTGATGGAATTAATGCATTAATGGTTTTCAAACCCGAGAATATTTTCTATTTGACGGGTTTCTGGGGAGAGTCCGTAGCAATATGCTCACGTGACGACACCAAATTGATTGTTCCCAAATTAGAAAGCACTAGGGCCTTCAATGAATCAAGAAATTCTGAAATTATTACAACTGAGCGTGGGTCAGGACTGATAAAGTCAATAACACCTTATTTATCAAAAAACAGGTTTTATTCTGATTGTAGCGATTATGAAATTATCCGGACTATTTTACCGTATACGGATAACAGTAAATTTGTCTTAGATGACAGTCCATTTCGTAGTTCAAGGAGTATCAAGGATGAATACGAAATCGAAAAAATCAAGGATGCATCAGAAATAATTGATAAACTTTACGAAATATGTAATCAAGAGATAAAGGCAGGAGTTACAGAAAAACAACTTCAATCGGAATTACTCTATCAAGCAATGAAGCTTGATGCAACTTCAACATGTTATCCCTATACGTTAAATCCATTTATAATTGCGAGTGGAACTAATAGTGCTCTACCTCATTGCGAAACATCAAATAGACAGTTTGTTGACGGTGATTTCATAGTAGTGGATTTAACAATAAGGTATAAAGGATATATTTCAGATGCCACTCGTACCTTTGCCCTGAATAAAGTAAGTCCCGAAATGTGTGAAGTGTATGAACTAGTCAAGAGGTCTCAACAACATGGACTAGAACATGTAAAAGAAAGGATCGAATGCGGAGAAGTTGATAAAGCTTGCCGTAATCTGATATCCATTGGAGGATATGGAAATAATTTCATCCATGCTACCGGACACGGTGTTGGTTTGGAAGTTCACGAGCAACCATGGTTACGTCAAAATGACTTAACAAAATTATTAAAAGGTATGGTTGTCACCATTGAACCGGGAATATATCTAAATTCGAAGTTTGGTGTTAGAATAGAAGATACTGTTGTAATTAACGATAATATCAACAAGAGCGATATTGCTTTGACTAAATTCACCAAAGAGTTACTAGTTTTGTGACCATGAAAAAATTAGTCAATATTTAGCTTTTTGCAGACAAGATTTACCAAATTTCCAGCTATTTCCCTCTTTGATTTAAGCGGAAGATGGATTACGCGCTTATCTTTATCTATTATGTAAACCTCATTAGTATCAGAACCAAAGTCGCATCCATTCCTTGAAACATCGTTAGCTACAATGAGATCACCATTACACTCTTTAAGTTTATCAAAAGCTTTTTTTATCAACAATTTGTCTGAAATACCATATTCAGCTTTAAAGGCGACCAAAAAAACTTTCTTATCAATCTCTTTTATTCTGTCGACAATTTTTTCGGTTGGTACGAGTTTAATGGTTTTAGTTCCATTTCGAGTATCCATTTTGTTAGCTCTCTTCTTGTTTAAATGTAGTACGGCAAAATCTGCAACTGCGGCGGCATGAAAAATAACGCATTGTTTTCCCCCTAGAATTATTTCTTTTACAACATTATACATTTCTTCAGTAGTCTTGATTCTTATGACATTCATACTTGGATCATGCGGAACATTCAAAGAACCGTGACCATAAACTAGAGTTACATTAAATCCTTTATCCAAGCATTGTTGCGCTATATTTAATCCCATTTTTCCTGTACTTAAATTGGTTAATATTCTAACCGAGTCAATATACTCAATAGTTGAACCTGCTGTTACCAATACATTTTTCTTTGACATGTCCCTATCTTTTTTATTTCCAATTTTATTAATTACAAACTGGAGAACGCTTTCTGCTGAAATTACTTTTGCTTTGTCCTCTGAGATCAATGGTTCTAATACCGATATACCTAATGATTTTGCTTTTTGAATATTTTCTGCTATTATGACATTGTCATACATGGCCGCATGCATTGCCGGCGCAATTACGATTGGTATTCTCGATCCGAAAGCTACACTCAAAATAGTAGTTACTGGATTATCTTCGATCCCAGTAACAAATTTTCCCAAAGTGTTGGCTGTGCATGGGTATACTACAATTAGATCAGATTTGCCGTAATTTGCAAGTGCAATGTGTTCCAAATCTGAGGTTAATTTTGTTATAGTTTTATTTCCAGTAGCCCAATTCATTATTTCCTTGGTTAGTAACTTAGATTCGGTTGATTTTGACATCACAGGATACACATCAGCTCCATTGCGCATCAGCAATCTACTAAGATCAATCGCTTTGTACGCAGCCACACTTGCAGTTATGCATAAGATAATTTTCTTTCCTTTCAGAATATTACCGTCTAAACCCATAATTTCTTTTGAAGGATGCATTTCATTTTGAGAATTTTCGTTCCTGGTTGTCATAGCTAACTTAAACCCTCTTTAGCATTTTTTTTAGTTGTGCGTACTCTTCTTCTGTCATATGATATGTATGTCCTTCTTGTGGGAACTTTCCTGATTTAATTTCATTATCGTATTCTTGTATCACATCAAATATTTGGTCTGCCATGTTTGTGTATCTTTTGACAAATTTAGGCTCCATATCATTGTATAGTCCTAACATATCATGAATAACCAAGACTTGTCCATCTACATAAGGACCACACCCTATTCCAATTATTGGTACCTTGACAATTTGAGTTATTACTGATGAGACTTCGCTGGTAACTTTTTCAAGCACAATGCTAAAAACTCCTGCTTCTTCTAAAGCTCTCGCCTCTCTTATCAGCATAACCGCATCTTCCGCTGTTTTACCTTGCAAACTATATCCTTGGTGCAAGGGAGTAGTCTGAGGTTTTAGTCCAATGTGTCCCATTACAGGAACACCAAGACTTGTTAAATTTTTGATAATATCAACAATTTCCCATCCGCCTTCTAATTTCACTGCATCACAGCCACATTTCAAGAATTTAAACGCGTTTCTAACCGAACTTGGTATTCCAGTTTGATAAGATCCAAACGGCATATCAGCAACGATTAACGGTCTTGTTATCGCATTTGCTACCCCCTTGCAAAATGTCAACATTTCTTCCATTCCTATTTTTCTAGTCGAATCATAACCCAACATAACTGTAGCTGCACTATCACCTATCAAAACTATATCTAATTCAGTTTCGTTGCAAATCCTAGAAATAGAATAATCGTAAGCTGTTAACATTGATATCTTTTCCTTGTTTTTTTTCTTATCCAAAATTTGAGAAATTGTTACCTTTGATCTTTTTAGCTTTTTCATTTTAAATTCCTTTTTTCATCAATAGTAATGATTTGTGCATATTTCCCTTGTTATCAAAATTCCTAATTTGTTTTAATAGGTAAAGCTTATCTTTTTTATTTAATTGCTCTGAAATTTTTATCATATTAGGTATTGCACGTACAATATTATCTATAATAGTAATATGAGATGCTATTGCCGTTCTCGATAAAGGATTGAGATCGACCGAAATTACGTTCTTGCCCATCCGTACTAAACTTTCTGTTCTATCTCCATCTTCGAGTGGAAGAAAAATAGTATCAGAAATCATTATTCCATCTTTATCGACATATTTACGATCGCTTGCTATACCCTTGATAATAGCTCTTGAATTGCCATCTAGTCCCAATATTTCTACTGCATTTTCCTTTCTTAATACCCTTGCGATTGCACTAGTTCTGGCTCTACTCTTGTGAAAAAGATTTACCTCAATACGCGAATTAGTAACCTTAGCCAGTGTAACAAGATCTTTTGGACATAATGCAGCAGCGTTACCATTAATAGAAATAATTGACTTATCTGATAGCAATAGTAAGCAAACTGCGACCTTTTCAGCATCATACGCATGCTTTGTTGTCTTTTCGCCAAGGAGATAATCAAATGCCTCACCCCTGCCATGTGCAATCAGTCCCTGTGGAACAACAATTCCATTCCTGAATCCATTAACCAATTTTTCTCGTATCATGAGAGAACTTGCCCTTGGATGAGCTCGAGAAATCTTATGTATCATGTTTTTTTATTATTCTGGCACCTTCATTTTCGATATCCGAAATAAATAATTCTGCGGGGAAGTTTTTCGAAATCTTCTTTATTATTTCTAATTCATTCTCTTTTACGATTGTGAAAACGGTTTGTCCAAATAATGCCGCACTACAATTAATTCCGATTTGCATCAAAGAATCCATCAGATTATTACAATGCTTACTTACGAATCGCAGAGATTGCGAAAACTTGTAAGATATTTTCAGAAATTCTAGAGTACTTTTGGCTTCTAACAGTTTCATCATCATATCAGTGCATTCAGCATTTGAAATATTTCTAACACTTTCAATAAAATACTGGGTAAACATAGGCGAAAAACAGAAGATTGCAACTTTGCAATTATTGATTTTTATTGTCTTTGTTCTTCCGATACCTGGAGCGCCGCCCTTTATTCTAACACATAATCCTCCGCAATATTCGGAAAGAACCGTACCAAGACCTGTTTTACATTCTATCTCGGCTCTATGAGCTATTTGAGCAGATTCCCTATTGGAAAGCCCTAATGAAAGAGCATCATTTAGTGCAAATGCCAGACTCAAGGCTGCAGAACCACTCGTACCAATTCCGTATCCAATTGGTACCTGAACTTCATGACTCACGTTAAGAAAGTAATGCTTTTTTGCTCTTTTTAGAAATTCATTTATTACAAATTTTGAAACAATCGCATCTTTTGTATCAATACCATTGATGCGAATTATGAAATTACTGCTTTCACTATCGTAAAGCTCTACTGTGGTTTTGACACCTTTGCGAATGGAAACTCCTGCCCCAAGTGAGCCGCGATTAAGGGCTGAATCATTCTTAACCTCACTATAGAATCCGGTAATGTGGCATGGACTATAAGCCTTGGCAATAGAAATAGGAGGAGTTATTTCTAAGGTCATCTAATATAATAATATAATATT